>CAMPCT010000121.1 GCA_946647055.1 uncultured Atopobium sp.
TCTGCTTGTCGACGTTGCCGCGCGGGTTCTCGGCGATGCACTCCGGGCACCTGCGCTGCGCCTTGGTCTTTCCGGTGAAGACGCGCCCGCAGACGGCGCACTCCCTCGGGCCTTCCGTTGACCTCTGTTCGCCGCGGGCCTTATTGCCCGCGTCCAGGCACGCGCGGCACGTCTGCGCCCTGCTTGGGCATCGGCGCTGGCGCTCGTCCTCCACGAACATCCGGCCGCACACCGCGCACCTCCTCGGCGCGTTGGCCTGCGCGTCGGTCACGGCGGACTGGAGCATGCACCACGCCAGCGCGGCGTTGAGCGAGTCCGCGTCCCAGTAGCCCGGCGTGTCGGGGCTGTTGAGCCGCGCGATCATGCTCCGCGGCACCAGCACGAGGTTGGCCGGGTCGAAGTTGCGGATGTCGCGGTCGGCGAAGTAGACGCACATGCCCTCGGGCACCTCGTCCGCGCCGTTGGCCTCGCGCCACACGACGTGGTGCTTCGGCTCCCAGTTGTCCCGGGTGCCGGGCCGCCTCGGCTCCTCGCGCACCTTCACGTAGACGTAGCCGTCCTTGCGCTCCAGCTCGCTGCCGAGCGGCTTGGGCACGCGCCCTCCGCGCTTCTCGCGCATCCTGCGCCCGCCGTGGTAGGCGCGGAACTGCTGCACCTGCCCGCGGGTGAGCCTGATGCCGAACTCGGCCTCGAAGTCGGCGATGGTGACGGGCACGCCCGCGGTGTCGTGCTCGAGCATCCACGCCTTCATGTGCGCGAACTCCGGGCGGCTCCACCGGATGGCCTGCTGCGCGGCCTCGGGGCTCTTGCGCCCCGTCCTGTCCTTCTGCTTCTTGACGCCGAGCGCGTCGGCCTTCATGCGCACCGACAGCACGGTGGGCCGCCGCCCGAACAGGCGCTCGAACTCGTCGAGCGCAGAGGCCGAGTCGGTGTGCAGCGGCCACCGCTCGCGCAGCCACGCGCACTCCTCGTCCGTCCACACCTTCGGCACGCTACTCGCCCCCCAAAAGCATGGGCGGCAGCGGGGCCAGCGTGCCGAGCTGCGCGTCCTCGGCCTGCGCCTTGAGCCGGTACGCGCTTATGACGGTGTTGGCGTTGTCGATGACCGTCTCGGCGATGTCCTTGACGGCCTTGGCGCGCATCACCTCGCGCTCGATCTCCTCGGGCGTCTCGCAGGCGTCGAGCCTGTCCAGCTCGCCGAACAGCGCCGCCGCCAGCTCGCCGAGGTCGTTCTTGCGTTTTTTGTCTTCCATCTAGTTCGTCCTCTCCAGCTCCTCGATGTCGATGCGGATGCCGGGGATGCGGCCCCACACCTTCGTGCACGTCTCGTTGAACACTTCTCTCCTTCCAGCCACGTGGCAGACCGCCACGGGCACTCGAACCCTATGCCGCCACCAGCTTCTCTATCTCCGCCAGCACGCCCGCCAGCTCCTTCAGCTGCCTGTAGCGCATCTCGAACGCCTTCAGGTCGGCCAGCGCCCTCGACAGCACCTCGTCGCGGGTGTCGGGCATGGAGAGCGCGGCCTCCACGTTCACGTAGACGCGCCCCGCGTCCCCCGCGTCGATGTTCACGAAGGCCCGCACCGGGTCGGCCGAGCCGGCCGCCACGATCTCGACGCTGCGGATGATGTGGCCCGCCTGCGACTCGCGCCACCTCTCCGCGGCCTCCTCGTCATCCCACTCGAAGTAGCCGTGCAGGGGCGCGTCCTCGTCCCTGCTCGCGTCCACGAGCGCGCCCGGCGTGAGGTTGCCCTCCCGCTCCAGCGCCTCGCACACCTCGCCCGCCGTCTGCGGGTCGCCGCACATGCGGCTCCCCGACCTCCACCTGTAAACCGCCATTGAACCCTCCTTGGGTCGTTGTTTTTCCTTGCCAGCCTCGCCATGCCCCGCACCGCCGCAGCTCGCCTTGCCAAACCAAACCCCGCCTTGCCTGCCATTCCCCGCCGGGCCTCGCCGTGCCTTGCCTGGCCATGCCGGGCCTCACCGCACCCTGCCGAGCCGTGCCGTACCTTGCCTGCCTTGCCATGCCTGGCCTCGCCCAGCCAGGCCTCGCCACAACGCGCCGTACCACGCCTGCCTCGCCAAGCCAAACCTAGCCTCGCATCGCCTCGCCAAGCCAAGCCTGACCACGCCTGCCTCGCCTTGCCGCGCCAGGCCTGACCACGCCATACCGTGCCCCGCACCGCCGTGCCACGCCTGCCTAGCCGAGCCTGGCCTCGCCATACCGTGCCACGCCAAACCAAACCGCGCCTGCCAAGCCTCGCGGCGCCTTGCCGTGCCCTGCCAAGCCTCGCCGGGACGAGCCATGCAACGCCCCGACTGCCAAGTCCGGCCACGCCTGCCGGGCCGCTAGATCTTCAGCGCGTACATGCCGAACTGGCCGTCGCGCTCGGGCCTCCACTCGCCGATGCCGCAGGCGAAGCCGCCCACGTTGAAGCAGTTCAGCAGCTGCTCGAGGCTGTACTTGCCGTTGGCGTTGTAGGTCATGCGCAGCGGTATCTCCCAGTCGCGGAACTCGGGGCGGTATCGGATGTCCGCCGTCTTGCTCATGCCGCCGACCTTCACCATGTCCTCGCGCATGATCGGCGCGGGCCCAACGATCTCGGCGAGGTCGGTGGTGGCCGCGTCCGTGGCGCCCGCGAGGAAGAACGAGCCGCGCAGCTCGGTCTGCTTCACGTCGAGCCCCGCGCGGTACGCGCCGACGATCACGCTCTGCTTGATGCCCGTCACCGGGAACCCGAACCTCGCCCCGGCCTCCACGGCCGCCTCCCACGCGGCCTCCGCCTGCGCGTCGGTCTCGCCCGGCTCGGGCTGCCGGGTGAGCCAGTAGCACGCCGCCATCATGTCGTTGACCGGCACCTTGACGTCGTGCTTGGCCTTGGTGGCCTTCTTCTGCTGCTTGTCGAGCATCTGGCGCTTGGCCTTCTCGCTCCATGCGTGGACGATGAGCGGGGTTGTTCCCGCGATCGTGATGTCCACGGTCGCCAGCTCCATCGCCTTGAACTCGACCGCCTCGGTCTTCTTCGCTGTCATTGCTTCCTCCTAGTCAGCTGCGCACATCGCGCAGAAATCGTCGAGCCGCATCACGACCAGGTTGCCCCCGGCCTTGGCGGCCCCGCATCCCGGCCTGTGGATCACGAGCACCGGGACGTCGGCCCCGGCGTTGCGCGCCTCCCTCTCGGCCTCGGCCATCCACTTGACGGCCTCGATGCGCTTCCTGTCCTTGCACTCGACGGCTAGCACTTTGCCCCCTGCCACGGCCTTGAGGTCTCCCTCGTCCCCCGTGCCATGGAGCGCCACGCGCTCGGCGGGGATGCCGTGCGCGGCCATGTACCGCGCCGTCGCGGTCTCGAATTTCGTTCCCTTGTCCTTGCTCGCGCTCACCGTGCCAGCTCCTCGAAGGAGCAGCCCAGCGACCTGCACGCCGCGATGGCGTCCTCGAACAGCACCGGGCAGGTGCCGCGGCCCATCGCCGCGAACGCCGCCTCGGGGATGCCGCAGTTGGCCATGACGACCGACGGCATGATGCCCTTGTCGATGCAGATGCGCACCACGTTGCCGTGGAACCGCTGCGCGAGGTTGGTGTCGTAGCCCTTCCACTGGCCCTTTGCCTTGTGGTCGCGGCCCCCGACGTTGCCTTGTATCTCCATGTCCCTCCTATCCGTAGAACCGGCCTATGTGCTCCCAGAATCCGTCGTCGCGGCAGGGCGTCCACGTCCGGGCCACAAGCCCCGTGGAGCACTTGCCCCGCCACTCCCAGCCGTCCTCGTAGCGCAGCTCCAGCTCGTGGCGGTGGCGCAGCGCGTGGCAGCCGGTGAAGTTGTCGCAGAGGCTCACCCTCGGCGGCTCGGTGCCCTTGCTGCCCACGCCCCCGAGGCCCTTGGGCGGCTCGTGGTGCTTGTCCGTCGCGGGACGGCCGCAGACGATGCAGAAGCGCTGCAGCATGTCGTGCGGGTGGCTCATGACGCCCTCCATTCCCGCGACAGCTGCGCGTCGATGATCTTGCAGTCTTGGGAGAGCACGAACAGCCGCTGCCTGCTGACCTCCCAGTCGGTCTTGGCGAGGTCTCGCTGCATGCGCAGGTCGGCCACCGCCTTCTCGCCGCGGGCGAGGTCGGGCGTGAGCGTCGCGGGCATGCCGCCCGTGCGCAGCTCCACCGTCTTCTTCGCCAGGGCGATCCTGTAGTCGCGCTCGGCGATGGCGAGCTGGCGGCCCGAGGCCTTCATGCTCTCGGTCTCGAGCTCCATCTCGCGCAGCTTGTCCATCAGCTCGGTGAAGAGGTCCTTGCTCATGACGCGGCCCTCCACGTGATGCCGCACTCCTCGCAGCGGTACAGCGGCGATCCGGGCGTGATCTGCGCCCGCTCGTGCCCGCACTCGGGGCACTCGGCGGTCTCGGGCGGCCTCTCCACGGCGGGGGCCTTCTCCTCGGGGCGGTTGAGCCACTGCTCGAAGCGCCCGTCCGCGAACGCCGCGTTCGGCGTGCGGAACCTCGGCTCCCACGTCGCGACCACTTCCAGCACCCGGTCGACGTCGGCGGGGCCGTGGCCTGCGCCGAACGCCTCGGCGAGTCCCCTGCGGGCGTCGCCGGGGAACGCCGTGTAGGCCGTCTGGAACCGGTTGTTCCACTCCTTGAGGGCGTGGGCGAGGAACCGCGCCAGCCCGTCCTTCTCGCCGACGATCTCCATGCCGCCGCCGCCCTGTACTACTGCGGCAGCAGTAGTACTCTCTTTCTCACTCTCACTCTCACTCTTTATAGAAAGGTCGGAGCTAGGTTCCACCTGTCGGGGCGTTTTAGGTTCCTGATAGGTTCCACCTAGGTTCGACCTAGGTTCGACGTAGGTTCCACCTAGGTTGGACATAGGCTCGGCCTCTTTTGCGCCTTTACCGGCCTTTTTGCCAGTCTGGGCCTCCGACTTCCTGCGCGCTATCTCGACACGCTGGCGCATCCCCTCGAAGATGTTTCGCTCCATTCCCTTGAGCCTTTTCGGCTCGGTTCCATCGAAGTAGTAACGCGCGATCGCGCCCGCGATGCGGTCGTATGCGGCTTCGGAGATGCCCGTGAGCTGGCTGTGAAAATCATGTTGGAAGTAGAATCCCTTCTGCGCCTTGGGCATGCGCCGCACCTCCTAGAAAGGTATATCCGCGTCCTCCATCGCCATCTGCCGGCCCTGCTGGCCCGCGGCGCGCACGGCCTCGGCGGCCTGCTGCGACCAGCCGGGCTGCTGGCCTCCCGGTGGCGCGTACATGTTCATCTGCTGCGGCTGCGCGTATTGCTGCGGGGCCTGCGGCTGATACTGCTGCGGCTGTTGCTGCTGGCGGCTGCTCATGAACTCGATCTCGTCCACGATGACCTCGAGCTTGGTGCGCTTCTGGCCGTCGCGCTCCCACTGCGAGAAGCGCAGCTTGCCCTCGATGGCCACCTTGGTGCCCTTCACGAGGTAGCGCGCCAGCCCCTCGGCCCTCGCGCCGAAGAGCTGGCAGTCGATGAAGTTCGGCACGTCCTCCCATTCGCCGGTCTGGGGATTCCTGCGGCGGTCGTTCACCGCCACGCCCAGCCCCAGCACGGCGGTGCCGCCGGCCGTCTGGCGCAGCTCCGCATCCCGGGTCAGATTCCCCGTGATGACCACTCGGTTGATGCTCATTCCTTTCGTCCTTTCAGCTCGTACACGAACAGGCCGCCCTTCTTCGGGACGTGCCTGCACGTGATGATGTATCCGTCGTTGTTGTTCAGCTCCCAGATGCGGGCCCCGTAGCGCAGGCACACGTTCTCGGCCAGCCATGCGTTGGTCTTGGGGCCGTCCCGCAGGGCATCGAGCACGCGCTCCTTCTGCGTCATGAGGGGTAGCCTCCCCACATCTGCTCCTGCGGCGCGTACTGCTGCGTTTGCTTCTGCTGCTTCTGCGGCGGCTCGATCGCGTCGCTGTCCTTCGTCCCGTCGATGGCGAACAGGCCCGCGAGGGCGTACTTCCTCGCGTAGCTGATGGCCGCGCCGGTGAGCTGCGCCGAGTCCATGCCCTTCTTCTCGTCGGGCATGAGCGCCGGGGCCGAGACGGTGAGCGAGTCCCCGTCGGGTCCCTGCAGCGTCGCGTCGGCCCAGATCACCTGCGCCGGGGCCACGGCCGCGCCCCTGGCTGCGTTGATGGTCTCGATGCGCGTCTGCATCACGACCGAGTAGCCGTCGGGCAGCAGCTCCTTGACCCTCTGCAGGATGCTCTCGGCGTTGCGGTAGGGGTACTTGCCGAAGCCGTTCCACTGGTCCTTGGGGACCTTCAGGCCCGCCTGGATGTCGTGCAGCACGTCTGGCAGCTCCTTGGGCTTCTTCTCTGCCATCTACTCCACCCCCGCGGCGTCGAGCTTGCGCTTCAGGTTGGCGTTCTCCTCCTCGAGGTAGCGCCCGTGCGCCTGCTCGGCGAGCAGCTTGCGCTCGGTTGCCGCCAGCTTCTCCACGAGGTAGTCGCAGATCGTCTCCCACTCCCACTCGTTTCGCTGATTCTCCATTAGTCCCCCTCCCCGAGCATCGGGGCCTCGCCGCCGATGATGCCGGCCTTGGCCGCCTCCTCGATGAGCGCCATGCGCTCGCTTGCCTTGACTCCGTTGACCTTCAGGTACTCCGCGCCCCTCTGGACGCTCGCGCCCGGGACGGGCTCGCCGGTCTCGGCCCA
>CAMPCT010000122.1 GCA_946647055.1 uncultured Atopobium sp.
AATCAAAAAGTATTACCATGTTCATCGTCATCCGCATTTTACCAAGGGAGCGACCGTGCACATCCCCGAGAACTACCTGAGCCCCTCCACCTGTGCCGTCTTCGACGTCGCCATGGTCCCCATCTGGGCCCACGCCATCAAGAGGGTCCGCGAGACCGTCCCGCGCGAGAAGATGCCGCTCGTGGGCATCGCCGCGGCGTTCTGCTTCCTCTCGATGATGTTCAACATCCCGCTGCCCGGGGGAACCACCGGTCACGCCGTCTGTGGCACCCTCATCGCCATCCTCTTTGGCCCGTGGACCGCATGTCTTGCGGTGAGCGTCGCCCTCATCATCCAGGCGGTCTTCTTTGGCGACGGCGGGGTCCTCGCCATCGGTGCCAACTGCTTCAACATGGCCTTCGTGCTGCCCATGGTGGGCTATGCCATCTACGTTGCCATCAAGAACCGCATCGAGGGTCGCAAGGGCGAGCTCGTCGGGGCGGGCGTGGGTTCCTACCTGGGCCTCAATGCCGCAGCCCTTCTCGCAGCCATCGAGTTTGGCATCCAGCCGCTGCTCTTCACGGACGCCTCGGGCGCCGCGCTCTACTGCCCCTATCCCCTTTCGGTCTCCATCCCGGCCATGATGCTGGGCCACCTCACCGTGGCGGGCCTTGCCGAGGCCGGCTTCACCGTGGGCATCCTCGCGTTCCTGCGCTCGACCGTCCCCAGCTTTGGCATCGAGGCCACCGAGCGGGACGCCAAGACACCCATCGCGGCAATTGGCCTGGTCGTGGCCCTCGTCGCCGCCTGCCCGCTGGGCCTCATCGCAACGGGTGACGCCTGGGGCGAGTGGGGCCTCGAGGACCTCGCCGACATGGTGGGCTATGAGCCGGCCGGTCTTGCGAACGGTTGGGAGTGGTCCTCGTTCATGCCCGACTACTCGGTGGGCTCGCTTCCCGAAGTAGCCGGCTACATCGTCTCGGCCGTCATTGGCGTGGCGCTGCTCGTGGTGATCTTCCGACTGGCAGCGGGTGCCATGAAGCCCGCCGTGGACTTCGACTGATGCCCAGCACAAGCGACATCCCCGAGTGGCTCGCGTCCCCCCAGGGATACGAGCCGCTCTCTGACCGCAGCACCTTCGTGACCAAGAGCGCGCTCTCGGTGGCGGCGGCATTGCGCCAGCTGCGCATGGACGACGGGCGCTCGTCGGCCCTCTCCCCTTCCGCCCCGGTCAAGCTGGCACTCGCGTTAGCGGCGATCCTTCTCAACTCGCTCGCCCACAACCTCATGGTCACGTGGGTCCTGCTCGCGTTCGTGCTGGTACGGGCCGCGCTGCTGCCACGCACCGCCCTCGCTCGAACCGTAGCTGTGGCGGGCGCCGCGGCACTGCTCTCCTTCGTGCTGGCGCTCCCCGCAGCCCTCATCGGCCAGCCGGCCTCCGCCGTCCGCTTGGGGCTCAAGGCACTGGTCTCGTGCGGCCTCGCCATGGAGGTCGCGCTCACCACGCCCGTGGCCGAGCTCACCGGTTGCCTGCGCTGTTTCCGCGTGCCCAACCTCGTGATCATGACCCTTGACCTGGCGCTGCGAAACATCGTGCGTCTGGGTGACTGCGCCCTCGAGACCCTCACTGCCCTCACGCTGCGCAGCGTCGGCCGTGACGAGGAAAAGCGTGCGTCGATGGGCAACGTGGGCGGGACGCTGCTCGTGAGGGCGAGCAAGGCCGCCGCCGACACCTACGACGCCATGCGCTGCCGCGGCTTCGAGGGCAGCTATGATAGGAAGGGCAGGCCGCGCCTCCATGTGGCCGACATCGCCTGGGCAGTCGTGTTCGCCTTGTTCGCCGCCCTGTTCCTGCACCTGGAAGGCATTCTCTGACATGTCCCACGTCCATACGACAGAAGCGCTCCACTCCCCACACGGAGATGCCCACGGCACGTCCCTCATTGCCTTCGACGACTTCTGCTTTGCCTATGACGACGTGCCCGTCCTGCGCCACATCACCCTCGATATCAACGCCGGCGACTCCGTGGTCCTCATGGGCGACAACGGCAGCGGCAAGTCGACTTTGCTCAAGGCCATCTGCGGACTCATCTTTCCCCAGCGTGGGACCTACCGTTTCGACGGGACGGAGGTCACCGAGCGGAGCATGCGCGACGAGACCTTCTCCAAGCGTCTACATGCACGCGTGGGTTTCATCTTCCAGGACAGCGATGCCCAGCTCTTCTGTGCGAGCGTCGAGGACGAGGTCGCCTTTGGCCCCCGGCAGATGGGCCTCTCCGAGGCCGAGGTTACCCGGCGCGTCGACGACACGCTGGCACTGCTGGGAATCGAGCCGCTGCGCATGCGCGCCCCGTGGACACTGTCCGGCGGAGAGAGGAAGCGCGTGGCCATCGCCTGCGTGCTCTCGATGAACCCGGACGTGTACTGCTTCGACGAGCCGCTCGCGGGGCTGGACGCCAAGACGCGCGACTGGCTTCTCGGCTTCCTCAAACAGCTCAAGGCAGCCGGAAAGACCCTGATCATCGCCACACACGACCAGTCACTGGCCGACGAGGTGGCCGACTGGTTCTGCTACATGGGCGAGTACCACGGCTACGATGACCGGCCCCACGTCCACGTGAACGAATGAGGGCTCACCCCGACGTCTGCCTGCGTTAGTGCGTCCAGTCGAGGATGGTCACGTCGGGGCCAACCTCTTCCTCCACGATGGCACGCATCTTCTTGGCAAAGGGGCAGGGATACCCGATGGGCGTGCCCTTCTGGATGCAGCTCGCGAAGGCAATCGTGTCGGCGCCGCGCTTGACCAGCTCGCGCGCCCTCAGGACGGCACGCTTGCCAGGGCATCCCCCGCAGTTCGTGAAGCCCGTGATGGTGATGTCCCCCTCGACGCCGTCGAACGCCCCGAACTTCTTGGCGACCACGAAGAAGTCCCCCGTCCCAGGGCAAAAGTCCTCGGTCTGCATGCAGCGGATGATGCCAACCTTCATTTCGCACTCCAAATCCCGCTCGAGGTGACCCAATGATTATCTCGGTAACCATTCCCTACAGTGTACCAGAGCGACGTCGTCGCCTCCCGAGTGCGAGGTCACGTCAACCACGAGCCCTGTCGCCCAAGCCGGCCTATCCTGCGGCCCGACCTAGTTTTACGCACAAGAGGGCCGCTGGTGCGAAGTCATGATAAAAGCGCAGCTAGATACGGGCATAAACGACTCTTTCGCACAAGATGCGCTGTTGTGCGAAAAACGCCCCCGGGGCTGACCCTAACGAATCCGCGCGCCGGGGCGCTCGTGGTCGTCCTCGAGCACCTTACCCGACAAGAGACGGCTCACCATCGCGTCGTTGGCAGCAAGCTCCTCAGCGTCGTCGAGGGGCTCGAGCGTCCCGTCGCCATAGCGGCGGTCGAGGGCGCGGGAGATCACGTAGTCGGCCACACCCGGGTTCTTGGGCAGGAGCGGCCCGTGCACATAGGTGCCCACGACGTTCTTGTAGAGGCAGCCCTCGTGGCGCACGCCGGCGTCGTCGGGCACACCATCGTTGCCATGGCCATAGAGGACCTTGCCCAGTGGCTCCACGCCCGGTCCCAGGTGGGTTCGGCCACCGTGATTCTCGTAGCCCACGATGGGCTGGGGCGATATGCGGCTCTCGACCACCACGTTGCCGATGAGGCGCGGGCTCCCGCGGTCGGTGTACAGGTCGACGAGCGAGAGGCCCTGGACCTTCTCGTCGCCCATGAGGTAGCTCTCCCCCAACAGCTGGTAGCCACCACAGACCGCCAGTAGCGCACCGCCGTCCTCGACGAAGGCGCGCAGCTCGACGACCTGCGCCAGAAGCCGCTCGCACACGATGCGCTGCTCGCGGTCGGACCCTCCACCGATGAAGGCGATGTCGACGCCCGCAAAGGATGGGGTGTCACCCATATGGACCTCGTCGATCACGGGCTCGATGCCGCGCCAGGCCATGCGGCGGCGCAGGCACAGGACGTTGCCCGAGTCGCCATAGAGGTTGAGGAGTTCGGGGAAGAGGTGTGCGACCCTCAGTGACCGTCCACTCACTGGCGCTCACCCAACCTCTCGAGCTCCGCCTTGGCAGGCCAGAGGGCGGAGTAGTTGCACAGCACGTAGAGGGGCTGCTCCTTGGGCATGTCGGCAATCTGCCCGAGGGCGTCCTCGACGCTTTCCGCAAGCCGCGACCCCAGGCCGGCATACTTCATGCGCACCTGGACGTCGTTCGCGCGGGACCCGCCGGCGAGGGCGCGAATCTCCCCTGCGCCAAACTCGGGCGACAGGCGCTCGTAGTCGACATCCCAGATCCAGGAGATGTCCTTGCCGTCGTTGAAGTCGTCGTTGATGACGAAGAACGCCGCCTTGGGGCGCTCGTCGGACAGCAGCAGCGCGATGTTGCGGTTGAAGCCCGCGGGGTTCTTGGCGAGGTTGAGCACGACCTCGCGGCCATCGACGTCAAAGCGCTGGAGACGGCCGTTCTGGGGGCGGTACCCGTCGAGGGTGGCCTGGAACTGCTCGGCACCGGCGCCAACGAGACAGCACACCGCATAGGCGGCGAGCAGGTTGTAGGCCATGTAGGCACCGCCAAACCCTGCCGAGATGTGACGGGTCGTGCCGCATCCGGTGGCATCGAACGAGACGCCATGGCGCGAGACCTTGACGCCCGTGGCGAAGAAGTCGAGCTGGGGGCGGGCAAAGTCGCAGTTGGGGCACGAGAAGGCGCCCATCTGGGCGTAGTGGCGGTACTCATAGTCGAGCTCGGCGCCGCAGACCTGGCAGAAGCGCGCCTCGGGGACGCGGTCGGCCGGCTCCCCCAAGTCCTCGCCAATGCCAAAGGTGATGACCTTGGTGCCCGTCGCGGCGGCACGTACCGCCACACCCATCGAGAGCGGGTCGTCGCCACAGGCGACGAGCGTGGTCTCGGGGGATGCCGCCAGCGAGGCGACGATGACGTCCTGGACGTGGTCGATCTCTCCCGCTCGGTCGAGCTGGTCGCGAAAGAGGTTGAGCAGCACCAGGTAGCGCGGACGCAGCTTGGGCACGATGTGGATGGTCGAGAGCTCGTCGGCCTCCATGACGGCCCAGTCGGCAGTCGATCCGGGCAGCATGGCAGCCGTGACGCCCGCCTCCATGTTCGCCCCCACGCGATTGCACAGCACACGCGCACCGGAGGCCTCGATGGCCGAGGCGAGCACGTTGTTGGTGGTGGTCTTGCCGTTGGTGCCACACACCACGATCGACCCGCGCGTTGGCTTGTCCCTCAGCGCCTCGAGCAGGCTGGGGTCGATTGCGAGGGCGATGCGCCCAGGAAGCTGGGACGCGGAACGATGGAGGACGTTGCGCAGGCCCCACGAGGCGACCCTGCCCGCCGCTATTGCGATGCCAGACCTCACACCCACCGGCCTACCCCTTCTTGTCGAGCAGGTCACGAATGAAGCGCAGGATCTTGGGGTCGCCATCGAGGTACTGCCCAAAGGCGACGCCACAGATCACGAGCACCGTGACGACGATCGAGCGCCAGATGCCGATCTTGAAGACGAGCATGGCCAGGGCGAGGCCGAGGATGCCGAAGAGGACCGTGTTGCCATGGCCGGGGAACCACTCGTTGAGCCAGTCGGCAGCCCTCCCCGCGGCGTCATGCAAGCCCCTGCGGACGGATTCGACGCGCTCCTGGGCGTCGGCAGGCTCGTAGGTGGGCTCGGGAGCCGGGCCAGCCGACGGCATGGGGTCATAGGCATAGGTCGGCGCCGGCTCGGGGTCGGATGTGGGCTGCGGCTCTGATGCGGGAACGGGCTCGGGAACGACGGGCTCTTCGGGGACCTTGCCCGCGAGGTCTTCTACAGACATGCGCTACTCCATCTCATCGGGAGAAAGGGGCTCGGAAGGAGTGGTGAGGTTTGCGGAGGTTCCATCTGAGACGGAATAGCTCCTGGACGAGATGGCCGTCTCGGCAGCTGGGTCAAGGTACGTGGTGGTGGCCGGCACGATGTCGGTGGTGGCCGAAGGCCGCGTGATGCGCAGGGTCTCCTCGGGCTCGAGGAACTCGAGGCTCACCTTGCCGAGACGGTTGCCGCAGATGGACTTGAGCTCCATCACGAGCTCGTCGTGGAGGGACTTGCCCTTCTTGAGCACGTCGACGGTGGCATGCGGCAACACGCGGACGTTCACGCGCACCTTGCCGTTGCGCCGTGCGCGAACCGTGACGTCATCGACTTTGCAGCTGCCATCGGACTCCACCACGCGCGCCGCCTGGGAGGCGATGGAGTCGCGCGTGACGGTGATGGTGCCGCCGTCGATGGTCTGGACGCGAACGGAGTCGACCCTCTTGCTCACGATGGCTCGCACGAGGGAGACGAACAGCCCCAGCAGCGTGATGCCCACGAGAACCTCAAGCGCAATCTCGACCCACCAGGTCGAGAGCAGCGGGGAGATCTGCTTTGTCCACGGGCCGATGGACGCGAGGCTGAGAACAGCCACGGTGACGATGCCTACCACCGAATGGACAAAGAGGAGGAAGCGTTTGAAGCCACCCATCTTTCCACCTTTCACGAATGCTGGCGTCATCATACAGGATAGCGCTTGTGCGCCTTGAGGGGGGTGTTCGTCGCATGGGCTGCGTCGGGTACGGCTCCGGATTTGCGACCTGTACCGGGTACGGCTCCGTAAAAGCGACC
>CAMPCT010000123.1 GCA_946647055.1 uncultured Atopobium sp.
GTACGAGAACTTCGTGCGCGTCAACGAGGAGGTCACCGACATCTCCCTGCGCGAGTCGCGCTCGGGCTCGTGGTTCCGCGTCGCCATGGGCATGTTCACCCAGCTGGGGCCTCTGCTCATCTACTTCGCGGGCGGCCTCTTCATCATCCGCAAGCTCGACCCCACGCTCACCGTTGGTACCGTCACCGCCACGGTCTCGCTCGTGAACCGCCTCTACCGCCCGGTCGAGAACCTCATGAACCTCTCCGTGAGCTTCACACGCTCGCTCGCCATGTTCACGCGCATCTTCGACTACCTCGACCGCGAGGCCACAATCGTCTCTCCCGAGGACGGGGTCAAGCCCGACATGTACGAGGCGGAGATCGTATACGACCACGTGGCCTTTGGCTACGACGACGCCGACGAGCTCCTGCTCACCGACGTGGACTTCACCGTCCCCGGCGGCAAGATGTACGCCATCGTGGGACCGTCCGGCTCGGGCAAGTCGACGGTGGTCAACCTGATACCGCGCCTCTACGACGTGAAGGGTGGCGCGGTGCGCGTGGCCGGCATCGACGTGCGCGACTACGACCTCGAGTACCTGCGCGCCAACATCGGTGTGGTCACACAGGAGGCCTACCTCTTCAACGGGACCATCCTCGACAACCTGCGCTACGCCAACGACGAGGCGACCATGGAGCAGATCGAGGAGGCCTGCCGCATCGCCAACATCTACGACTTCATCCAGAACCAGCCGTCCGGCTTCGACACCGAGGTGGGCAACCGCGGCCTCAAGCTCTCCGGCGGCGAGAAGCAACGCCTCTCCATCGCCCGCGTCGTGCTCAAGGACCCCAAGGTCCTCATCCTCGACGAGGCCACCTCTGCCCTCGACTCGATCTCGGAGCAGGCCATCCAGGATGCCCTCGAGCGCCTCATGGTGGGGCGCACCTCCATCGTCATCGCGCACCGCCTCTCGACCATCCTCAAGGCCGACAAGATCCTCGTTGTGAAGGGCGGCGTCATCGCCGAGCAGGGCACGCACGAGGAGCTGCTCGAGGCAGGCGGCGTGTACCACGAGCTCTATGAGACGCAGTTCAGGCAGGCCATCGAGAGCGAGCGCGGCGCAGGCAAGCGCGCGGGAATCGATATCGAGGCGCTTTCCACGACCTTCGACGTCCGCGAGGTCCATGACTCCGCCGTGACCGACGTCCAGCTGCTGGCGCGTTCCAACCACCGCTACTGGCGCGAGCTGGGCGTGCGGCCCACAACGGCGGCAGTGACCGCGATCATCAAGGACGTGCCCGAGGGTGCCACCGAGAAGCACTTCCTGGGCTTCTACGACGAGAACGAGGGGCTCGTCGCCGTGATGGACCTCATCGTGGGATACCCCGACGCGACCGGCGCCCTCATCCGCTGGTTCACGGTCGCCGCAGACCGGCATCGCCAGGGCATTGGCAGCCAGCTCTTCGCCGACGTGCGCGCGTCGCTTGCCGCCCAGGGCATCACGCACCTCACGCTGCAGGTCCCCGAGCAGGAGGGTCCGCTCGCATTCTGGACCGAGCAGGGCTTCGAGGCGACCGGGGATCGCGACGAGTCGGGTCGCTGGCCCACCGTCACGCTGGCAAGGGACATCTAAGGGCGTTTTGTGCAAAAGGGGGTACTCCCTTTCGAAAGGGAGTACCCCCTTTGGGAGACCCACTACCGTGCCGCCGCGAAGAAGCTCGCGTCCGCCGCGCGCCAAGGTCGATGGCGCGACGGGTCATCCTTCACATGCATCATCTCCGTCGCACGGTTCCACCAGACGTTGTAGCCCGCACCATGGCTGCAGAACACGGAGTCGGGCGTGTTGGGAAGGTCCTCGAGGTAGTTGTAGGCGGCAGCCTCGATGACCCGCTCGGCGTCGTGACAGGGCTCGTAGCCCGAGAGCACGCACGAGATGCCCCCCTGCCCGCTGGTGTAGGCAGCCACGTCCAACGCGTAATCGCCCAGCTCGGAGGCGGGAAGCTCACCCTCGATCACCGCCAGGTCCCCACGTGAGTCAGGCGTGCCAAACCGGGCGAACATGCGCGTGAGGTCGGCGAGCGCTCGCCCCACCTTGTCGGGCGGCACCTCGAGCGTGAAGTGGTACCACGGTTCCAGCAGCACGGCCTCGCCCCGCTCCTTCGCCGCCATGAGTCCCTGGCGTATGGCGCGATAGGTCGCCTGCCTAAAGTCGCCTCCCTCGGTGTGCTTGAGGTGTGCCTTGCCCGAGACGAGCGTGATGCGCAGGTCGGTTATGGGAGCGGCGATGAGCGCGCCCTTGTGCTCGCGCTCCATCGCATGCGTGAGGATGAGTCGCTGCCAGTTGAGGTTGAGGTCATCGACGGAGCACACGGTGCCGTACTCCATGCCGGAACCGCGCGGCAGTGGCTCAAGCAGCAGATGCGCCTCGGCGTAGTGGCGCAGCGGCTCGTAGTGGCCATAGCCCATGATGGGCGCCGCAATCGTCTCCTTGTACAGGATCGAGCCCTGACCAAACGTGACCTCGGTCCCAAGCCGCTGGCGCATCCGATCGCGCACCACCTCGAGCTGCACCGCGCCCATGAGCATGAGGCGTATCTCCCCCAGCTCGTCGTCCCATGCCACGCCCAGCATCGGGTCCTCCTCGGCCAGCTCGCGCAGGGCCGAGAAGACCGTATGCTCGTCGAGGTCACCCGGGTCCACGCGATAGGCGAGGACAGGTGCCAGCACCGGACGCAGCTGGGTGGGCTCCGCGCCGAGCGCATCGCCTGGTATCACGTGTGAGAGGCCTGTCACGGCACAGATCTGGCCAGCCGCGGCGAACGGCACGAGCTCGAAGCGTGCCCCGGTGTAGACCCGCACCTGGTTGACCTTCTCGGCCCAAGCCCCGTCACGGGCAACGCCCTCGAGCAGGTCCTTTGCGCGAAGCGTGCCGCCGGTGACCTTGAGCCAGGTCACGCGCTCGCCCTTCTCGTGGGTCACCTTGAACGCTCGGGCGGCAAACGCCTCGGGCCAGGTCCGGTCGTGCGCCAGCCAAGCCAGCAGGTCGAGGAGGCCCATCACCCCGTCGTCACGCAGTGCCGAGCCAAAGAGGACGGGAGTCACCGTTCGCTCGAGCACCAGGCGGTGGAGCGTCTCGTCCGAGAGAACGCCCGTCTCGAGGTACTCGTCGAGCGCATCCTCGTCGGTGGCAGCAGCCGTCTCGGCAAGCGTCTCGGACGTGAGGTCCGAGTAGTCGACACAGCCGTCGACAAGCCGTTCATTCAACTGCGCGAGCAAGGCGTCCCGCCCAGGGTTCTCGAGGTCGGTCTTGTTCACGAAGATCACCGTGGGCACGCCATGGCGCTCGAGCAGCCCCATGAGGGTGCGGGTGTGACCGGTCACGCCGTCGTTTGCCCCAACCACCAGCACCGCCAGGTCGAGAACGGCCAGCGTGCGCTCGGTCTCGGCGGAAAAGTCCACGTGACCGGGCGTGTCGAGCAGCATGAGATGGGCCCCGCCATGGTCGAGCGTGGCCGAGGACGAGAAGACCGTGATGCCGCGCGAGCGCTCGATCTGGTCGGTGTCGAGGTGCGTGTCGCCATGGTCGACGCGGCCGAGCTGCCGGATGACGCCGGCATGCCAGAGCAGCGCCTCGGCAAGCGTCGTCTTGCCCGCGTCAACGTGCGCCAGCAGCCCCACGACCGCCTGTCTCATGACCTCACCCCCTCGCCCTTCCGAGAGACGATTATAGGCGGACGGAATTGGGCTGTCGTAGAATGGCCCCATGCAGCCGAGGGATGGGAGCCGCCATGACCAAGATCGAGAACCTGCTCATAGTCATGCCCGTCACCCAGGAGCACGTCGAGCGCCTGCGCAAGGCTGCCGGCAACCCCCACGTGGAGGTCCGCGGGGGATATGGGGCCACGGCGGACGACGTCCGTTGGGCCGACGTCATCCTGGGCAACGTCAAGGCACCGCTTCTGGCGGGTGCGCCCGCACTTCGCTGGTACCAGCTCTCCTCGGCGGGGTACGACCCCTACGTGCAGCCAGGGATACTCGGCGAGGACGTGACGCTCACCTGCAGCGTCGGCGCCTATGGGCAGGCAGTCTCCGAGCACCTCGCGGTCATGGTCCTCACCCTGCAGAAGAAGCTGCACCTCTACCGGGACGACCAGCGCGACCCGGACGGCCGCTGGCGTGACCACGGCGTGGTGTCCAGCCCCGTTGGCGCCCGCGTGCTCGTACTGGGCACGGGCGACATCGGCACGCACTTCGCGTCCTTCTTCCATGCCCTTGGCGCGCACGTGACCGGCGCCTTCCACCACCTGCCCGCACAAGCCCCCGCCTGCTACGACGATGCGCGGTCCTTCGAAGAGCTCGCCGACCTTCTCCCCCAGGCGGACGTGGTCGCCTCCTTCCTTCCCAGCACGCCCGAGACACGCGGTCTGGTCGGCGCGGCGTTCCTCGCCCGCATGAAGGAAGGCGCAATCCTGGCAAACGGCGGCCGCGGTGACCTTGTCGACACGGACGCCCTGGTCGACTCCCTGCAGTCCGGCCACCTGGGAGGCGCGGCGCTCGACGTCACCAACCCCGAGCCGCTGCCCGCCGACCACCCGCTCTGGAGTTGCGAGAACGCCCTTGTCACACCACATGTCGCGGGCTTCTGGCACCTTCCGGTCACCCTCGAGAACGTCGTGGACATCTGCGAGGAGAACCTCCGGCACTACCTCGCGGACGAACCCCTTCGCAACGTCGTCCCCCGTACGTAACCTCCAAAAGGGGATACTCCCTTTTTGGACAAAAGGGGATGCTCCCTTTTTGAAGAATCCCCCGTTCTGCACTTTGGAAGGAACCCCATGAACATCCAGGTCTTTGGGAGCAAGAAGAGCAACGACTCCAAGAAGGCGGAGCGTTGGTTCAAGGAGCGCCGCATCAAGTTCCAGTACATCGACCTCGCCGAGAAGGGCCTCTCCAAGGGCGAGCTGCGCTCGGTGGCCCAGGCGGTGGGCGGTCTCGAGGCCCTCATCGACGACAAGGCCAAGGACGCCTACGCCGTGGCACTGGTCCGCCACACGCCGGCATCCATGCTGGAGGGCGTCCTGCTCGAGAACCAGCAGGTCCTGCGCACACCCATCGTGCGCAACGGAAGGCAGGCGACCGTGGGCTACGCACCGGACGTCTGGAAGGGCTGGGAGTAGCGCGCCATCGCGTTCGGTCTCGGACGAACAACTCGTTTCCATTGCGTGTGTTCGCACGCACGAATGGGTTCCAACCCCCAAAGGCGTGCTAAAGTCAATCACAGGAAGCGCGCTGTGACTGACGGATAGTCGCGGGCAACCGCGGTGGAGCAGCGCGTTCACATATCGCCGACCGTCTGGGCAAGCCGTTTCCGCACAAGGAAAGGCTTGCCCTTTGCATTTGGGCAGGCCGCACAGAGAGGAGCACGCATGCAGGAACTGACCGAACTTCTACGCAACAACCCCTATCCCGGCCGCGGCATCGTCGTGGGCAAGGGCTGCGTGTACTACTGGATCATGGGCCGCAGCTTCAACAGCCGCAACCGCATCTTCTCGCTCACCGATGACGGCATCCAGACCGAGGCGCACCAGCCCGAGCTGGTCGAGGATCCCTCCCTCATCATCTACCACCCCGTGCGCAGCATGGGTGACGCCCTCGTGGTGACCAACGGCGACCAGACCGACACCATCGTCGAGAAGGGCTGCTTCCGCTGTGGATGCATGGCCCGCGAGTACGAGCCCGACGCACCCAACTTCACCCCGCGCATCTCTGCCATCGTGAACGCCGACGGCTCCTTCGAGCTCTCGATCCTCAAGCGCCAGGACGAGAGCGGGCGCTGCCTGCGCGAGTTCTTTGCCTACGAGGGCGCCGAGGAGGGCGTTGGCTACTTCGTCAGCACGTACGTGGGCGACGGCAACCCCCTGCCCAGCTTCGTGGGCGAGCCCATCGAGGTCAAGCTGGCCGGTCCCGACGAGGTCTGGGCCGCCCTCAACGACGACAACAAGGTCTCGATGTACGCCAACGTGAATGGCGAGGTCAAGCTCTACAACAAGCACCTCGGCGACTAGCGAACGCCCGTTATGTCCAAAAAGGGAGTATCCCCTAATGGACAAGGAATGGAGGATCCCGTGAACGAACTCGAGCTCAAGTACGGCATGAACCCCAACCAGAAGCCCGCCCGCATCTTCATGAAGGACGGCTCCGACCTGCCCGTCACCGTCCTGCAGGGCCGCCCCGGCTTCATCAACTTCCTCGACGCCCTCAACTCCTGGCAGCTCGTGCGCGAGCTCAAGGAGGCCACCGGCATGCCCAGCGCCGCCAGCTTCAAGCACGTCTCCCCCGCTGGCGCCGCCGTGGGCAAGCCCCTTTCGGCCATCGACCGCCAGATCTACTTCGTCCCCGATGACATGCCCGAGCCCAGCCCCATCGCCTGCGCCTACATCCGCGCCCGCGGTGCCGACCGCATGAGCTCCTACGGTGACTTCGCCGCTGTCTCCGACATCTGCGACGCCGACGTGGCCCGCTACATCAAGCCCGAGGTCTCCGACGGCATCATCGCCCCCGGCTACACCG
>CAMPCT010000124.1 GCA_946647055.1 uncultured Atopobium sp.
CACGAACGCCTCGTGGTCCTCGAGCGAGAAGTCCTTCGAGCCGTTGCCGTTGTACCAGAAGCGTATCGGGCAATCCGCAAACTCCCCCTCGATCGCCCCCTTGAACGCGTCGAAGTCGGTCCAGGCACCCGAGAAGCAGCCAAAGTAGGCAAAGAGGTCGCAGCAGTGGGTCATGCCGCTGCTCATGACCGTCTTCGAACCACGCGAGAGGCCCGCAAAGCCACGGTGGTCGCGGTCGGCGACCACGGGATAGGTCGCCTCGACGAGCGGAACGATGTCGTCACGCAGCTCGCGCCAGAAGTGCAGGCACCAGTCGTCGGCATACGGGTCTCCACCTGCCATCGAGCCCATGAAGGTGTTGTCGATGTCGTAGCCCTCCGGAATGGAGTAGTACGTGGGGACCACGATGATGACATCGTCAAAGAGGCCCTGCTCATGCATGCCGTCGAGCAGGTTCTGGGTGGGTTCGCCATGGTAGTCGTCCGTTCCGCTCTCGGGCTCGCCCAGCCAGTAGTCCTGCATGCCGCCCGTACCATGCAGCACGTAGAGCGCGGAGTAGCTGCGCGCAGGGTCATAGTCTGCCGGCAGGTAGACGTTGAGGGCCTTGTCCACCATGACGTCCTCGACGCCGTCCTTGGCCTCGATGGCATAGGCGTGGCAGGTATAGGTCAGGTGCTCCACGGTGCCCCGCTCTGCTGGGGTCGCGGTCGTGAGCTCGTCGAACGGTCCCAGCGTGGTGATGAAGTCGAAGGGATACGTCGTGCGCTCACGCGAGGGCGAGGAGTCGACCTCGGGCTCGGCGTCGTTGGCACAGGCCGACAGCGCAAGGGCAGAAGTAGCGACGAACGAACGCCTGGTCAGGTTGGTGTTTGCCATACCGGCTCCTCTCAGCAGTTGCCCGTGTACACGTGAGCGAGGTTGTGCCGCGCCACGTCTGCCAGCGCATAGACGCGCGCAACGGGCGTGGGGCCTCGGTCGCGCATGTGCCACGCCGGATGGAAGCGCGTCACGTGAAGCGTGATGTCGGGGCTGACCGAGGCCAGCCAGGAAGAGAGCTCGCCCATCTCCTCGTCGGTGTCGTTCACACCGGGCACCACGAGGGTCGTGACCTCCACATGGCAGGTCGGGGTGGCCGCCAGGGCCACAATGGTCGCCTTCGCGAGGTCCAAGTCACCGCCGAGCATGCGGTAGGTCTCCGGCCGGAACGACTTGAGGTCGATGTTGGCGGCATCGATGAGCGGGGCGACCGCATCTATGACCTGCGAAGACACACACCCTGCCGAGACGAGCACGTTCGAGAGTCCCGCCTCGTGCACCAGCTTGCCACAGTCGTGCACGAACTCCCAGCTTACCAGCGGCTCGTTATAGGTGTATGCGACTCCCACCATGCGTGGGTCCTCGTGGTTGAGGCGCAAGGCCAGGGCGGCAACGTCCTCGGGCGATACCTCGCGCCAGCCCACGCCGTCCTCCCCCACCTGCGAGATGCTCGCGTTCTGGCACCAGGGGCAGCGCAGGTTGCAGCCATAGCCGCCCAAGGAGAGCACGGTGGAGCCCGGACACCAGCGCGCAATCGGCTTCTTCTCGATGGGGTCCACGGCAACCGACGTCACGCGACCGTAGGCAGTGGGCACGACGGCGCCATCGACGTTGCCTCGGGCGCGGCAGACACCGACCTGGCCCGGCGCAAGCGCGCAGCCGCGAAAGCAGGTGGCGCAGCGGATGACCTCATCGCTCACAGGTGACGCACCACCTCGAAGCGCTCGAGACGGTAGTCGTCACGGCGCAGGTCGATGCCTCCCTTGCGTGCGGCAATGCCCACCTGCTCCTCGATCGTGTCAACTCCGTCGAGGTCGGGAAGAAGCAGGCCGCGCCTTCCCCCACAGCTCACGATGACGCCATAGCGCTTTGGGTCGAGCTCGTCGGTCGATGCGATAGGCTCGGGCTCACCAAGCACGTCCACGTCATAGACGAGCTCGTCCAGCTCGTCCTCCCCCACCGGCGCAAAACGCGGGTCGTGCGTACCGGCTGAGATGGCGTTGGCGCAGATCTCCTCGGCCAGGTTCGCACGCACCGGCGCAATGGTCCCGATGCAACCGCGCAGCTCCCCGTCCACCTTTAGCGAGACAAAGCAGCCGGCACGCCGGGAAAGCAGCTCGGGGAGGACGTCCGCGGGCGGACGAATGGTCCTGCGCTCGCGCACGTAGGCCTCGAGCGAGAGACGGGCTAGTTGCACATACGGGTCCTCGGCGGCCTTGCGGTCCGCGAGGTCGCCCGTACGCCACGCCTTCCATTGCGCAAGCAGGTCACGCGATGCGTCTGTCCCTTCCTGACCCGTAGGCTCAAACGCCGCCACACCATAGCCCACGCCAAAGGGTCCCTCATAACTGAGCAGCTCCGCCCTCACGGCCGTGCGATCAAGGGCTCCCGCCATCATCTGGAAGCTTCGCAGGCCACACTCCGCCGCGCGCTCCGCCAGCGACGGATCCATGCACAGGATGTCGAGCAGGTCGCCCCGTGCGAAGTCATCCGTAATCCGTGCGTCAAAGACCGGGCCCTCGGGCGCAAAGCCATAGGGACCATCTAGGGTAAGCTTGTGGGAGAGGTCGCCCGAAGCCACATACACCACGCGACGGCCCAGCTTTGCGGCAACCTGTTGCACCAGCCTGCCCATGCGATAGTGCTCGCCCGCATTGAAGCCCGAGAGACCAATGCGCACCAGCTCAAAGGCCGTGTAGTACTTCTGGATGAAGTGCAAGGGAATCATCGTGGCGTGGTCGAGGGCGGGCTCACGCTCGTAGTCGGTACCACCAGAGATGCCCGCCTCCTCGCATGCCTCGGCCAGCGCATCGGCAAACTCCTCGTCATAGGTCACGCGATAGGCGGCACCCGGCGCCCCAAAGCGCGAGAAGCTGCCGCGGGCACCTGTGCCCGGAGAGATGTGGAAGTAGTCCCGGTAGAGCGTGGTGTGCGGCGACGAGACCACGATGGTGTCGGGCGCAAGGGCGGCGATGCGGCGCCCCACCTCGTCATAGGAGTCGATGGTGGCTTGGATGCCCCGCTCCTTGCCTCGGCCTACGGCCGGAATGATGAGCGGCGGATGCGGAACGGCGAACGCTGCAACGATGGACATGGGTCCCCCCTCTGCACTCCCTACGCGAACAGCTCGGCTGCTGCGGCCATGCGGTCGATAATGCCAACGCCAAAGGGGCAGTTGGGCTCGCAGACGCCACAGGCTATGCACTCGTCGGCATGCACGGCGAGCGCCTCATAGTGGCCACGCACCAGCGGTGGCACGCCCTCGCCCTTGGCCACCTGCACCTCGGCGAGGTCGTAGAACTTGTTGACGCTCGCGATGTCAATGCCGACGGTGCAGGGGTGGCAGTGGCCGCAGTAGGTGCACAGGCCCGAGATGGGGTGCTTAGGCGCCGCAGCCAAAGCGCTCGCGTAGTCGCGCTCCTCCTCGCTTGCCTCGAGACAGGCGGCATCCACGTCCACTTCGCCCGCCTCCTTGAAGCCCACAATGCAGCTGGCCACGGCCGGACGCGTGAGCGCGTAGTGTACGCACTGTGCCGGGGTGAGCGCCACGCCAAAGGGCGAGCGGTCTGGATCGAGTAGGCGGCTGCCCGCGAAGGTCTTCATGACGGTGAGGCCGATGTCGTTGCGCTCGGCCGCACGGTAGAACTCCAGGCGTTCGGGGTCCATGCCCTGAAGCTCCGCGCCATAGTCACCAAAGAGGTCCTCGACGTCCGTGCTTGCGGGCTTCATGTCGTAGGCGGGATTGACCGAGAACATGATCATGTCGACCTCGTTGGCCTCGATGGCCATGAGGCCCACGCGCGGGTTGTGGGTGGAGAGACCCACATGGCGAATGACGCCCTGGTCACGTAGGTCGTGAATCATCCGCAGGTAGGGGCTGTCGTCTAGGATCTCGCGCATCTCGACCGGGTCGTCCTCGTAGTGGATCATGCCAAAGTCGACGTGGTCCACGTGGAAGCGTTCGAGCATGTCGTCGATGCCACGCAGGCACTTATCGACGTCGCGGGTACGCAGGTAGTGGTCGTCCTCCCAGGTCGAACCAACGTGTGCCTGGATGTGCCAGTCTCCCCCAACGTCACGCATGGCGTCGCCCATGTAGGTGCGCACCTGCGGGATGCTCATCCAACAGTCGAGCAGGTTCATGCCCTGCTCGTGCGCGCGTTCGAAGATGGCGCGCACCGTGGCCTCGCTCGCATGCTCGAGCCACTCGCACCCCACACCAATCTCGGAGACCTCGATCCCGGTCCTTCCCAGCCTGCGATACCTCATCGCTCCCCTCCCCACTGGACAAAGGTGCCTGTGGACAAAAGGTACCTGTTACCTTTGTTCAGTTATACCCGCAGCTCGAAGAAGTCGACGTCAAGAAGACGGCCGAACTTCTCCCCCACCTCGTGCAGAGTGCCCGCACGGACAAAGCCAAAGCGCTCGTGAAGTCGGACGCTCGCCTCGTTGCCACAGGTGATGAGCGAGACCACCAGGTGCGTCGTTGGGTCCTCGCGCGCCAGCTCGAGGATGGCCTCCATGAGAGCAGTCGCCACACAGCGGCCGCGCCATTCCCGCGCCACGTACACCGAGAGTTCGGCCGTCGTGGCATACGCCGCCTTGGGGTTGTACGTGGAGAGGCTCGCATAGCCCACGACCTCGCCCTCGTTCTCTGCAACCAGCAGCGGATGGTTGTCGCGGTTGTGGGCCTCGAACCACGCACGGGCAGCCTCGCCCTCGCGCGGACGCGTGTCGAACGTGGCCACGCCATGCGTGACCTCGTCGTTGTAGATGGCGAGCATCGCCGGCAGGTCTGCCTCGCAAGCCGCACGCACGTCCATGGAAGCCTCCCCTTCAAGCAGCCCTTCACCCTATAATCCTATAATCGGACCATAGGCTCAAGGAAGGAGCACACAATGGCATACCTGGGAGAGGACACCCCCAAGCTGGGCTTTGGTCTCATGCGCCTGCCCAAGAACGAGGACGGCACCATCGACATCGACCACACCTCGCAGATGGTCGACGAGTTCCTTGCCGCTGGCTGCACGTACTTTGACACCGCCCGCGCCTATGGTGAGTCCGAGAGCGCGACCCGCCGGGCCCTGGTCGAGCGTCACCCGCGCGACAGCTACACGCTGGCCACCAAGTGCGCCGCCTGGCTAGGCGCCAACAACGCCGACGAGGCCAAGGCCTTCTTCGAGACCTCGCTCGAGCAGACCGGCGCCGGCTACTTCGACTACTACCTGCTCCACAACCTGGGCGGCAAGCGCACGCAGATCTATGACGACTGGGGCCTGTGGGACTGGGTGCGTGGCCTCAAGGAGGACGGCAAGATCCGCCACTACGGCTTCTCGTTCCACGACACGGCCGACGTGCTCGACCAGATCCTTGACGCCCATCCCGACGCAGAGTTCGTCCAGCTGCAAATCAACTACGTCGACTGGGAGAACGCCTCCGTGCAGTCGCGCGCCTGCTACGAGGTGGCACGCGCCCACGGCAAGCCCGTCGTCATCATGGAGCCCGTCAAGGGTGGCACCCTGGCCAACCCGCCCGAGCCCGTGGCGCAGATTCTGCGCGAGGCCCTGCCCGATCGCAACCCCGTGGAGTGGGCCCTGCGCTTCGCCATGAGCCTGGAGGGCGTCCTCACCGTGCTCTCCGGCATGTCCAACCTCGAGCAGCTGCGCCAGAACCTGGCAACCCTCAAGGGACTCACGCCGCTCTCTCCTGCCGAGCAGGACGCGCTTGCCGCCGCGCGTGCCAAGATCGCCGAGCTCATCGAGGTGCCCTGCACCAACTGCCGCTACTGCACCGAGGAGTGCCCGGTGGGCATGCCTATCCCCGGCATCATGGAGGCCCTCAACCGCGACCCGCTGTACGGCTTTGCCGAGGCCAAGGAGACCTACGACGACCGCACCGAGCGTGCAGCCAAGGCCAGCGAGTGCATCCACTGCTACCAGTGCGAGGGCGCCTGCCCGCAGCACATCGACATCGTGCACCAGCTCGAGCGCGCCGCCGAGAAGTTCGAGTAGGCGCGCGGCGCAAATCATGACCACCCGCAAATGAAACACCCGTCCCCGGGACGGGTGTTTCATCCAGGCATTCCTCGGCAAAAGATACCCGGTACCTCTGTGCCAAATGGAACAGAAGTACCGGGTATTGTTGTTCCGTTTAGGCGCCAATAGCTACGGCTTGCAGATCTTGTGCTCGACGAAGGTGACGTCGGAGCGGAACGCGGAGTGCGGCAGCGTCATCGGCAGCTCCTGCACGGTGCGAATGCCAGGCTCGGCAGCCACCACGTACGGGATGGCGTTCACGATGCGCATGGCGGTGAGCACATAGCCATCGTACGAGAGCTCCTCGGGACGCTCGGGAACGCCCACGTTCATGTCGACCTGCAGGTTGGGGTCGCCCTCGATCTCCACGTGAATCTGGCCCACGCGGTCGGTCCACGGCCAGTCGCGGGCGATGTCCTGCTCCATGCGGTTGACGTGCTCGATCACGATGGCCTCGCGGCC
>CAMPCT010000125.1 GCA_946647055.1 uncultured Atopobium sp.
TGGCCTCGAGGTGGTCGAGGACGTCGGACAGGAGGGCGACCATGACGTACTGGGCGGGGATGATGCCCACGGCCTTGAGGATGACGCCTGCGCACACCGTCACGAAGTTGTGGACGTTGATGAAGGCGACGAGGCCGCCGGCGAGCGACAGGATGAGGCCGAGCACGATGGCGCGCTTCTTGCCCAGCTTGGCGGCAAGCGGCCAGGCGATGACCATGCCGATGGCAGAGGGTAGACCGCCGATGAGGCCCAGCGTGGACATGAGGGCGCCCGAGGTGGCCTCGGGATCGCTCGACGCGATGACGCTGTCGAACATCCAGCGCACGTAGAAGCTCATCGAGGTGTTCTTGACGAGCTGGCCCATCTGGAAGAACAGGATGAACAGGACGACCATCCACCAGTACTTCTCGGCGGTGCACGCCTTGACGTGCGTGCTCATGGGGAGCTTCTCCTCGACCACGCCAAGCGCCATGGCCTCCTCGGTGATGCGCTCGCGGGTGAAGAAGTACTCGAGCATGATGCCCAGGAAGGTGAGCACGGCGAGGGCGATGCCTAGGACGCGCCAGTTGGCGTAGCTGGCCACGCGGTCGATGGTGCCGTCGGCGCCCGTCACGAACATGAAGGGCTGCAGCAGCACCGGCACCAGGATGGAGGCACCCACGCCGGCAGCCGCGACCATGGAGGCGTTGGAGAGCGTGGCGAGCAGGCCGCGCTGGTTGCCGTTGCGCGTGGACAGGGCCACCATCGAGCTGTGGGCCGTGTAGTAGCACGGATAGCCCACGGAGTAGAACAGGTTGAACGAGATGGCGATCCAGACCATCTTCATGAGGTAGTTCTCGGCCTGGGGGTTGTCTCCGCCGGGCGTGAGGAACAGCAGCACGATGGCCACGGCCATGACCGGCGCCGACAGGAACAGGTACGGACGCGCCTTGCCCGCGGCGGTGCGGGTGTTGTCGATGAGGTTGCCCACGAAGAGGTTGCCGGCGACCACGACGATGGCCGAGACGATGGGCAGCATCATCGAGAAGACGCCAAACTGGCTGTCGGTGAGGCCGATGACGTCGGCATAGTAGCGCGTAAGGTAGGCGCTGAAGATGGAGTTGGCCATCATGGCGCACAGCGGTGCCAGGAGGTAGCCCACGAACATCTCGGGCAGCTTCACGCTGTTCGACGTGATCTTGGTCTTGAGGGCGGCGCCGTCAAAGAAGCTCATGTTCATGGATCTACATCACCTCGTACTTCTGGGGCTTGGCCTCACCAAGCGCGATGGTGGCCTCGCCCTCGAGCGAGCCGTCGGTCGCACGTGCGACGACACGCACGTCGCCCGCGCCGTTGGCACGGACCACGGCCATGGCCTCGCCATAGTAGGTGTCGGTCACGTCGTCAGTGTAGCTGTCATCGAGCGGCAGGTAGGTGCATGCGCTGCCCAGACCCACCAGCTCGCCGTTCTCGACCGTCACCTGCAGGCGCTTGCGCGACAGGGGCTTGAGCGTTCCCGTGGCATCGGTGAGCTGCAGGAGCACGAAGGACAGCTCGTCAGGGGCGACGCTCGCCTCCTCGGGAGTGAGACGCAGCTCCTCGTCGGGCCCGTCAGATTTGAGCGAGTGGCGACCCACCTCGTTGCCGGCGTGGTCATAGGCGATGGCCGTGACGGTGCCCGGCTGCCACCTGACGTTCTTGAACAGGGTGCGCCCGGTCTTGTCGGCCTTCTTGCGGGCGATGCAGCGGTCGTTGACGCGCAGCTCGACCTGGTCGGCACGGGAGTAGATCTCGACCGTGGTGCGCTTGCCCTCGCAGCCGCCCCATGCCCAGCTCTCGAAGGCACGCGTGAGCGCCCAGCCGGTGATGTCAGGCTTGCCGGTCTCCCTCATGGGCCAGACGCCGATGAGGGGCGTGTCGGTGAGCCCAAAAGCGGCGAGGGTGTAGGCGGCCTCGGCCCTGCGGCGACCGATGAGGTCGACGCGGCCGTTGTGGCCGGTCATGTGGGTCTCCTCCTCGGGGGGCGTGTAGCCATCGTATTCGGTGGCGCCCATGCCGCACTCGCCGATGTAGTCGATGCCAGCCCACACGAAGTCGCCGATGACCTGCGGGTTGTTCTGCGCCTTGTCCCAGAACAGCCAGGCATCCTTGCAGAAGGTCTCCGAGCCCAGGATGAGCCGGTTGGGGTACTTGCGCGAGTCCTTGTCGTAGCGCCAGATGCCGTAGTTGTAGCCGGCGATGTCCATGTTGGCGTAGGCGTCGCGGGTCTTGACGTCGCACAGGTGCAGCGTGGCACCAAACTTCATGAACTTGTCGCCCATGAGGCAGGCCATCTGGTTGTAGAACTCGCTGCCGACGGCATTGCGCTTCTTCCCGGATCCCGCCGCCTCGGCCGCCGCGGCAGCCTTCTCGTCGCTGTACTGGCCGAAGCCGAGGGAGTACAGGAGGTTGAAGAAGATGTTGATGCCGCATGACACGGGCCGCGTGTCGTCGAGGCCGTGCAGGAGCCGCGTCATCTCGCCGGTGAACTCGATGCCCTCGGGAGTCGAGGTCTCGGCGACCTCGTTGCCCGTGGAGTACATGATGACGCTCGGGTGGTTGTAATCCTTCTCGACCATGTCGGTGAGGTCGGCCTGCCACCAGTCCTTGAGGTAGTCCACGTAGTCGTGGGCGGTCTTGTGGATGGTCCAGGCGTCGGCGAACTCGTCCATCATGAGCACGCCCATGCGGTCGCAGGCATCGAGCATGGCCTTGGAGCAGGGGTTGTGCGAGCTGCGCAGGGCGTTGTAGCCGTTCTCCTTCATGAGGCGGACCTTGCGCTCCTCGGCCTCGGGGAAGGCGCAGGCGCCTAGGATGCCGTTGTCGTGGTGCACGCAGCAGCCGCGCAGGATCACGCGCTCGCCGTTGATGGTCATGCCGGTCTTGGGGCTCCATGCGAGCGTGCGGATGCCAAAGGTCTCCTCGACCACGTCGTCGCCCACGGTCACGCGGGCGACATAGAGGTTGGGCGTGTCGCAGCTCCAGAGCCTGGCGTCGGGCACCGCGATGGAGAAGGTCGCCTCTCCCCCGGCAGCCTCGCCGTCGACGGTGACGATGACGGCGTCGCCGTCGAGCACCTCGACGCGCACGGGGCCGTCCTCGGAGGCATGGACCTTGACCTCGATGGTGCCGGCCTCGTGGTCGACGGTGCGGATGCGCACGCCGTTGAGGACCACGTGCCTGCCCATGGCCGTCCAGAGCCACACGGGACGGTAGATGCCCGTGCCCGGATACCAGCGGCTGTTGGGTTGGTCGGTGTTGCGGGCGACGACCTTGAGCTCGTTGGCGGCGCCATAGGCGAGCTTGTCGGCGACGTCCACATAGAAGTTGGTGTAGCCGTAGGGACGGAAGTGGACCCTCTCGCCGTTGAGCCACACCTCGGCGTTGTGGTAGACGCCCTCGAACTCGAAGGTGACGGCGTTGCCCTCCCAGTCCGCGGGGACGTCGAAGGACTTGGCGTACTCGTAGTCGCCGCCTACGAAGTAGCCGATGTTGTCGGCACCGGCGCTCGTGTCGCTGCGCGCCTCGCCGATCATGGCGTCATGGGGCAGGTTGACCCGCCTCTCCCCCTCGTCGCGGGTGAGGCAGCGGACGGTCCATCCCCGGTTGAAGTCGATCTTTCTCATACAGGTCTCCGCCTTCTGGTAATGGGGACGCCGTGACCCAAAGGCCACGGCATCCCCTCATGCGGTCATGCGGTGGAGCGCTACTCCTCGGCAGCGACCCCCATGAAGCCGGCGACCCAGAAGAGCACGAGCGCGATTGCCGCGACCACGGTGTACGTGACCCACGGCTGGAGCGTGCTCCACTGGTACAGGCCGGAGATGTAGTAGCCGATGGGGTCGGACATGACGGTTCCGCCATAGGCGATGCCCATCGCCATGGCGGCGCCGGCCAGCGCCGGGCCCCAGTTGCAGACCTTGGGCAGCTTGGCCCCGCCAAAGGCGGCAGCAAGGCCTATGACGGCGGCAACGGCCATCCAGATGTAGGCGTTCTGGGTGGTGGCATAGGACGAGCCGTACAGGAACATGGCGACGGCATCGACCACGACGGCGGCGAACAGGACGTAGAACCCGATCTTCTTGCTCATGGCTGGTACCTCCTTACGCGTTCTTCTTGGTACGCAGGGACAGGAACGCGAACAGGGCTGTGAGCAGTCCGAAGCCACCACACGTGCAGTTGAGGGCGGTCTGCCACCACGGAGTGACGGGGTGCATCTCGGTGGTCGTGGTCAGGCCGTTGGTGATGTTGGAGTGGGCGAGGGCCCAGAGCCACGCCTTGATGGCCTTCTGCATCTCCTGCTGGTAGTAGGTGTCGGACGCGATGGCATCCCTGGAGTTCTCCATGATGCCAAAGCTGGTGTTGGCGAAGTTCGCGTTGGAGCTGGCGAGCATGATGCCGCCGCCGTACGCGACCGTGTCGACCCAGTTCATGTACTCGGCAGCCTGCGCGGCGGCCATGTCGGTGACGAACGCGCCGTCAAAGCCCCACTCGTTGCGGGCGATCTGGACGAGGATGCCCTCGTCGGCACCGGCGAACACGGCGCCTGCACGGTTGAAGGCGGTCATGACCGTGGCGGTGGTGTTGGTGGACATGATGCCCTGGAAGCAGCGCAGCTCGTTCTCACGGGCGGCCTGCTCGGTCATGAACGTGGACAGGCCGGAGCGGTTGAGCTCCTGGTGGTTGAACGCGTAGTGCTTGGCCTGGGTTGCGAGGCCCTTGGAGGAGGCGCCCCTGCAGAAGGCCATGGCGCACAGGTTGGTGAGGACGGGATCCTCGGAGTAGTACTCGTGGTTACGTGCGCAGTACGGGGTGCGGTGCAGGTTGACGCCCGGGCAGATGCAGACGCTCTCCTTGGCCCAGAGGGCGTCCTCGCCGTACAGCTGGCCCTCACGCTCGATGAGCTCGGTGTTGAAGGTGGAGGCGACGACGGGCTCGGTGGGGTTGGTGGCCATGGAGTAGGCCGCCTCGGGCTCGCTGCCGGTGACCTTGGTGGGAGCGGGGTCGTTGGCGCTCCAGCGGGTCTTGTAGCCGGCGATCTGGTCGTAGGCGAATCCGATCGGGCCGTCGTTCATGTAGGTACGGGGCAGCATGACGGAGTCGATGTTCTCGATGTCGTCGCCGCCGCACTCGATGAACTGGATGGCCTCGTCGAGGGTGACCTGCTCGACCAGGCTCTGCCAGCGCGGGTCGTCGGGATCGGCGACCGTGACGTTGCCGTCGGCGTCGGTCTCGATCATGTCAACGATGGTGAGGCCGTTGTCGGCACCCCACGTGACGCCCTCGCCGTTGGCGTTGAGCACGTAGTTGTCGTTGTTGAGGCCGACCATCATCTCCTCGGTGGGGGTGATGTCGGTGACGGGAGCCCAGCCCTTCGTCCAGTCGGCACGGGTGGTGTACTCGGCGGTGTCGGGGATGAGCTTGTTGATGTCCATGTCCTGGAGGGCGTTCTGGACGTTGACGGAGTAGGTCTCGACGTCGGTGGCGTCGAGCGTCCAGAGGACGGCGTTCTCGGGGTTGATGACCTCGTCGGCCGTGACGCTGACAAGACCGTCGGTGGAGCCGGTCTTGAGGGCGAGGACGTTGTTGAGGGCCTCGTGGGCGCCGTTGCCGATGGCGAAGTAGTAGTCGCCGGCCTCGAGGACCCAGGCACCCTGGGTGCCGTCGGCCTTGGTGACGGTCTCGTCATAGCTGGCGAAGAGGGCGGGGTCGATGTTGATGGCGACGGTCTCGCTGGCACCAGGCTCGAGCACGCCGGTCTTGGCGAAGCCCACGAGCTGGATGGACGACTTCTCGACGCCACCCGCGGTGTAGGGCGTCTGGACGAAGAGCTCGACCACGGACTTGCCCGCGACGTCACCGGTGTTGGTGACGGTCACGAAGGCCTGGCCGCCACCCTCGACGGTGAGGTCGACGGACTCGAGCTTCTGCTCGAAGGTGGTGTAGGACATGCCGTAGCCAAACGGGTAGGAGACCTCGTCGGCGTAGTTCCAGGCGCTGCCCGTGGAGGAGCCGGCGGCGTCGGTGGCGTTGCCCTGGCCCAGGACCTGGTCCTCATAGCGGGTCTCATAGTACTTGTAGCCGTTGTAGATGCCCTCGGTCTCGACGATGTACGGGCTGTTCAGGTTGACGATGTCCTGCGTGTTGTTGGCATACAGGAAGAGGCCGAAGTTCTGCATGGCCGGCGAGGACGTGGAGTTGACCGCGTAGGTGTCGACCAGGTGGCCCGAGGGGCTCGAGTTGCCGGCGAGGAGGTCGGCGACGCCGTTGAGGCCAAAGAGGCCGGGGGCGCCGATCCACATGATGGCGTCGATCTCGGGGTCGTTCTTGAGCTCCTCGACCTCGAACGCGCAGTCGGAGTTGATGAGCACGATGACCTTGGTGCTGTGCTGCTTGGCAAGCTCGATCATGTCGCGCTCGTACTGCGAGAGGGCGAGCGGACGCTCGAAGCTGTCGCCCTCGGTGGCGCAGAACATGGTGGGCGCGTAGTCGGCGGCCTCGGAGTTG
>CAMPCT010000126.1 GCA_946647055.1 uncultured Atopobium sp.
AATCCGGAGCCGTACCCGGCCCAAAAGGCCCCGGACAGACCGCAGCGTCCACATCCGCGCAAGAAAAGATGGCCCCGGTACCAGACCGGGGCCATCTCTCTCAGCGCAGGTGTGTCAGGCGAGTTCCTACAGCTCGTCGCGGTTGACGGGGAGCGCCATGCAGCGGCAACCGGCGCGGCCGTACACGAGCTCGGAGCAGTCGAAGGAGTGAACCTTGATGCCGGCCTTGTCGAGCAGGTCGAGCGTCACCTCGGCGCGCGAGAGGCCCACGACCTCGCCCGGGGCGATGGTGAGCACGTTGGAGCCCATGTTATAGGTCTCCCAGGCGCTGACGATGGGGTCGTCACCACCACAGGGGATGAAGCGCAGCTCGCGGCCGAGCGCGATGGCGATGGCCTTCTTCCAGTCGTCGGAGACAAAGCTCAGGTACGGATCGCCCTCGGGGTTGGGAACCATCTTGTACACGGGGACCTTGCCAGAGAGCAGCGGGTTGTAGATGAAGGTCTCCTCGTCGATCATGGAGAGCATGTCGTCGAAGAACAGCACCTCGCGGCTCTGCAGGAAGTCGAAGACGTAGATGTTCTCGATGCCCTGGTCGTAGAGCGGGTCGACGAGTGCCTCGACTGCCTGGGGCTCGGTACGGGGGCTGATGCCAACGAAGACCGTGTCGGCGCTGGGCTGCATGAAGCAGCCGCCCTCGATGTGGTAGGGGTACTTGAAGTCATAGAGATTCTTGGTGGGCTTGCCCTTGTACACGCGCGTGTAGTCGATCGCATACTTATAGAGCAGGGGCTCGCGGTCGCGCTCAGTCGTGGCCATGCGCGAGAGGAAGTAGTTGTAGCCCACGTTGATGCAGGCATCGCGCGTGAAGTAGGCGTTGGTGAGCGGGCGGACGAGGAAGAGCGACTCGCCCGTGGTGAGGCCAGCCAGCGTGGTGGAGTCGGAGACCTTGTCAGTGTCGCCACGGACGCCGCAGAAGATGCTCTCGACGAAGTCCTCGACGTCGAGCGAGTTGTAGTAGGCGATGAGGGACTTGGCGAGACCCTGGCTCTGGATGTGGGATGCGGCGACGAAGTCGGCGGTGAAGTTCTCGCGGGCATGGTCGTCTTCCATGGCCTGCTTGAACAGGTCGCGTAGCTCGATGACCTCAACGCCGGCGTCACGCAGGATGCCGGTGAATGCGTCGTGCTCCGCCTGCGAGTGCAGCAGGTTGGGCGTGCCCTCGAAGAGCTGCTCGGAGAGCATCGAGGGGTGAATCATCTTGAACTCGTTGCCAGGGCGGTGGACGATGACCTGGTTGAGCTTGCCAATCTCAGAGTGGATCCTAAGCATTCTTTCCTCGCTTTCCTCATGCGGGGAACCTCCCCACATCAATCACTGGAAACGTCCCCAAGCCGTGCGACCGTAGGGAAACGTACCTTCTACCCTGCAGGGAAGGCACATGGCCATCCCTAGCAGAAGGGGGGCGTGCACCAAAAAGGTGCCCCGCCCCCCAGACAATCCGCGAAAGGATGAGGGATACCTTACGCGGGCACGACCATGAACGCGATGGTCAGGATGATGATGCAGACCACCGAGAGGACGGCGATGATCTTGCCGCAGAACTTAACCCAGGTGGTGTACTCGACACGGGAGAGCGCGAGGCCGCCCATGATGGCACCGGAGGTCGGGGTGATCAGGTTGACGACACCGGAGGCGGCGCAGAAGACCATGACCATGACGGACGGGCTGAAGCCGAGCGCCTGGGCCAGGGGCCCCATGATGGGCATGGAGACGCCAGCCATGCCGGAGGTCGAGGGGATGAGGAACGAGAGCAGGAAGTACAGGATGTAGGAACCGATGGAGAAGACGATTCCGGAGGTGCCGGCCAGGGCCTTGGAGGCGGCGGACAGCACGAACATGTCGAGGCCGGTGGAGGCCATGAGGACGGAGACGCCACGGGCGAGGGCGATGACCATGACGACGGACATCATGTCGCCGGCGCCAGCCATGAACTCGTTGACGATCTCACGCTCGGAGAGGCCACCCACGATGCCGATGATGATGGCGAGGAGCAGGAACCAGGTCGTGGACTCCTGGAAGTACCACCAGCCCAGGGGCACGCCGGTCAGGAAGCTGGACCAGGAGTTGCCGTCGGGGTCGAAGCCGGGGTTGAACCAGTCAATGCCCAGGTCCTCCCAGGGAACGAAGGAGATGACCATGATGACGAAGGCCATGGCGAAGAGGATCAGGACGCCCTTCTGCTTGCTGGTGAGGGTGACCTCGGCCTTCTCGCCCTCGCCCTCGCCGTAGGCGGCCTCGGAGGCCTCGATCTCGGCGGCGGAGAGCAGGGTACGGCTGGGGTCGGCCTTGACCATCTTGGCGTAGCGCATCACGAAGAAGACTGCCACGGCGTAGGAGGCGACGAGCAGGATGAGGCCGATGCCGATGAAGACGGCCTGGTTGCCCTGGATGCCAACGCCGTCAAGGGCGGCACCGGCGGCGCCGACGGCGAAGGGGTTGACCGTGGAGCCCAGGCAGCCGACGCCCGCGCCCAGAAGGACGATCATGGCACCCGTGAGGGTGTCGAAGCCAGCGGCCATCATGGTGGCGGAGAGCAGGGCGTAGAAGCCGACGGTCTCCTCGCACATGCCATAGGTGGTGCCGCCGAAGGCGAAGATGGCCATGAGGATGGGGATGAGCTTGAGCTCGTTGCCGCCCATCTTCTTGACGAGCACGGCGATGCCGTCGGCGATGGCGTTCGTCTTGTTGACGATGCCCAGGAAGCCGCCGAGGACCATGACGAACAGGCACACGTCGATGGCGTCGGCGAAGCCGCGGACGGGCGACATCAGGAAGTCGGCGAGCGTGGCGCCGACGACGGTGCCGGTCTCGCCATCGATCTCATACGATGCCCCGTTCAGGAAGATGGTGACGACCGCGACGATCGCCAGGAGGATGAAGATGATGGAGAAGCTCGAGAGCATCTCCCTCTTCTTCTTGGGCTGTGCATTGTCTGCCATGACCAATGCTCCTTTCGGTGCTCGCGCACCCTTGATAGTGGGTGGTACTTCCTAACGGCAACATGATAGTGTTGTCGACTGTTTCTAGCAAGTTTCACGTGCGAATGGTATGCAATAGTCGGTAAGGTTTCACACACTCCCCAAGTCGCGAACAAAAGAAAAAGTTTGGAGGACTCGTGAGCATGATGTGGAACAGAAAAGGTCGTACCTTGCCTACATTCCCGCATATGACCTAAAACGCACTGAAATCTCTCGTGGTGTCCCTCTGAAGCGGTTCATCCTTCTATATAAAACATACATATTCATAAATATTTATAATTATACGATATTTCGTATGTTTCATACGCATTTGGCATCTTTGGCATGTCACGATGCGTCATACGACCAGTCGTGACATGCCTTCGGCACCTCAGTCGAACTTCTCGTGCATGTAGGCGCTGAGCGTCGACAGGCCCTCGCGCAGAACGTCCTCGTGCGCGCAATAGCCCAGCCGCGCGCCGCGGGGCAGGTCGAAACGACTGCCGGGCACGAGCAGGACGCCCGTGTCGTGCAGCAGGTCGAGGCAGAAGCTCTCGTCGTCCTGCGGGATGTCCAGGCGCATGTAGCTCACGCTGACGCCCTTGGGCGGGATCCAGCTGGCGCGCCTCTCCCCCGCCATCCACTCGTTCACTATCTCGCGGTTGGTGCGGATGATGTTGAGGTTGCGCTCGACGATGCGCTCCCGGTTGCGCAGCACGTAAGTTGCGAGCGCATCATTGAAGACGCCGGAGCAGATCATGGTGTAGTCGCGCAGGACGCGCATGCGGTCAGCCAGCTCCTTGTTGGAGACCGTCCAGCCGCAGCGGGCGGCGGGCACGCTGTAGTCCTTGCTCACGCTGTTGGTGCACACGCCCTTGTCGTAGAGGTCGACGATGCTCGTGCACTTCTCGGGCTCCTCCAGCGGGAAGAACACCTCGTCGCACAGGACCCACGCATCGACGCTCTTGGCGATCTCGACGATCTCCTCCATGACGTCGGTGGTGATGACCGCACCAAGCGGGTTGCTCGCATTGTTGACGCAGATGAGCCTGGTGTCGGGACGGACGAGCTTCTTGAGCTCGTCCAGGCGGGGCTGCCAGCCGTCCTCCTCATGGATGACCCAGTGGTCGACCTCCGCCCCAAGGGCCTCGGGGAGGTCGTAGAGGGGCTGGTAGGTGGGATACTCCGCCACCACGTGGCAGCCGGGCTCGACAATCGCCATGATGGCGTTGAGGTTGGCGCCGGTGCCACCGTTCATCTGCAGGACGTTGTCGGGGTCGACGTGCTGGTAGAGCTTGGCGACCTCCTGCTTGAAGTCGGCCGAGCCCTCGATCCAGCCGTAGTTCATCTTCTCCTTGTTGAGCTGCTCGTAGAAGGTGGCACCACCCTGGCCGTCGAGCTCGAGGATCTCGCCCATGGTGAGGCTCGCGATGGTGCTCTGGGCGATGTCGAGCCGTGCCTCGTGCTCGTAGTCGTTCAGGAAGGACTCGACGCCGATGGTCTTGATGTTCATGTCTTTCATGCCTCCGATGAAAAGGGGCGGCCGCACGCCTTGCGGTCGCCCCGTTGCCTTGCGTGTCCTACACCGTCCCCATTAGAACACGGGGATGATGCCCATGAAGGTCATGGGGACGCTGATGATGCCAAGCACGCAGATGATGGCGGCAGCGATGAGCTCGTTCTTGGTGAGGCCGATGCCCTCGACGCCGGCCTCCTTGCGGGCCTGCGCATAGAAGAAGAAGCCGGGGATGTAGCCCAGGCAGGCAAGCAGCATGAAGGTCCAGCCGGAGAGGATGACGGTCACGATCTGGAAGGCGGCGGCGATGACGCCAAACACGAGGTTCTTGGTGTCGCCGGTCTCCATGCCGAGCTTGATCTGGTACAGCGCGGCGAGCGTCCAGCTGATGATGATGGTGACGGTGCACATGCTGATGGCGAAGGTGTAGGTGTCCTCGGCGAAGCTGGCGAGGATGTAGAACACCTGGGTGCAGACGCCGACGATGATAAGGGCCATCTGGGGGGCGTTCTTGGCGTTCATCTTGTTCCAGCTGGCGGGCAGCAGGTGCTCGTTGGACATGTCGCTGGAGGTCTCAGCCGGCAGCATGGTGAACGAGAGCCAGGATCCCAGGACGCTGATGATGATGGCGGTGGAGAGGAAGGCGCCACCCCAGCCGGGAGCGATGTACTCGAAGATGGTGACGGTGGCCGGGCTGGGGGCCGCGATGAGCTCCTCGTAGGGCATGACGCCGTAGGGAAGGACGCTGGCGCCGACGTAGAGGACGAGCAGGATGACGATGCCGATGATGGTGGCCCTGCCCACGTCGCTCTTGCGCTCGGCACGGGCGCTCATGACGCAGGCGCCCTCGACGCCGATGAACATCCACATCATGATGAGCAGGCAGTTGACGATCTGGGTACCCAGACCACCCAGCTCGACACCGTTCTGGGCCATGATGGCGGCGTTGCGCGACATGGTGCCCCAGAAGTCCTCGGTGAAGATGCCGGCCTTGAACGAGATGACGCAGAAGAGCAGGAACACGACGATGGAGGCGACCTTGACCATCATGACCACGGCGTTGAGCACGGCCGCGCTCTCGACGCCGTTGATGACGAGGAAGGTGATGATCCAGAGCATCGCAGACACCGCGATGATCGCGACGATGTTGGGAACGCCGGCCTCGCCGGTGCTGAAGACGCCGGGCATGGCACCAGCGAGCGTCTGGGCGATCATCGTCATGAAGCCGACGTTGCCGAGCCATGCGGAGAGCCAGTAGCCCCAGCCGCTCACGAAGCCCGCGAAGTTGCCGAAGCCCTCGGTCGCGTACTGGAAGAGGCCCTCGATCTCGGGCTTCTTGTCACCAAGGTTGGCAAGGGCCAGGGCCAGGAACACGAAGCCGCCGCCAGCGATGACCCACGACACGAGCGCGCCGCCGGGGCTTGCCGCGTTGGCAAGCTGTCCCGCCGTCGCAAAGACGCCGGAGCCGATGCAGGAGCTGACGACCAAGCCGATGAGCGGCACGAGGCTCAGGCCCTTCTTTTCTTCTGACACTATGAATCATCTCCAAATTTCCGATCGATTTTTTCACAAAGATAGCCGGCCAACCAAAGGAATCTCCTTCCTGAGGTTGGCCGGCTTGACAAGTCGCAAGCAGACGGCTCGCCTAGGATAGCCCAGGGGCTATGAGGCTGCGTGCTACTTCAGGGTCGCGTACATGACGGCCTTGATGGTGTGCATGCGGTTCTCGGCCTCGTCGAAGACACGGCTCGCCGGGCTCTCGAAGACCTCGTCCTCGACCTCCATCTCGGTGATGCCGAACTCCTCCGCGACCTCCTTGCCGTGGGTGGTGTTGGTGTCGTGGAAGCTGGGCAGGCAGTGCAGGAAGATGGCGCGGGGGTTGGCCTCGGCCATGAGCTCCTTGGTGACGCGGTACGGGGAGAGCATGGCGATGCGCTCGCCGAACAGGTCATAGGACTCGCCCATGGAGACCCAGATGTCGGTGTA
>CAMPCT010000127.1 GCA_946647055.1 uncultured Atopobium sp.
ACTTCAAGGTCGAGCAGTGGATGAACGAGTGGGAGACCAAGTGCCGCTACAACGTTGCCGAGACCTGCACCTACTCGGTCACCCTCGACCAGCTCTTCGACATCTGCGGAGGCAGCCGCGCCGAGTTCATGGACCAGTTCGCCAACCGTCGCCTCACCTATGGTGACATCGAGGGCAACCCCGAGTTCCTCGAGGGCATCTGCGGGCTCTACGAGACCGTCAGGCCGGAGCACGTCATCACCACCCACGGTGCGGCGGGCGCCAACTTCCTGGTGCTGTCCACGCTCGTCAACCCCGGCGACGACGTCGTCTGCGTCATGCCCACCTACCAGCAGCTCTACTCCATCCCCGAGATGTGCGGCGCCAATATGCACATCCTGCACCTCGAGAAGGAGGACCACTATCACGTCGATCCCACCAAGCTCGAGGCCCTCTGTGACGAGAACACCAAGCTCATCACCATCAACAACCCCGACAACCCCACCGGGGCCCTGTTGTCGGCCGACGAGCTGCAGGTGATCGTCGACATCGCCCGCAAGTATGACGCCTGGCTCATGTGCGACGAGGTCTACCGCCTGCTCGTCCAGGACGACGACGCCTTCACCACCTCCCCCATCGACCTCTACGACAAGGCCATCGTGACCTCCTCCATGTCCAAGGTGTGGAGCCTCGCGGGCATCCGCCTTGGCTGGTGCATCACCAAGGACGAGCAGCTTCGCCACGAGCTCCTCAGCCACCGCGACTACGACCTCATCTCCTGCGGAATGTTCGACGAGGCCGTCGCCGCCTACGCGCTCAAGCACTACGACAAGATCCTCGCCCGCAGCCGTCGCATCGTGCGCGAGAACCTCGCGGTGCTCGAGGAGTGGGTCGAGAGCGAGCCGCACCTCTCGTTCGTCAGGCCCGAGGCCGGCACCGTCGCCCTCGTGTACTACGACTACGACATCGACTCCTACGACTTCTGCATCCGCATGATGGAGACCGAGGGCGCCCTCGTGACCCCAGGCGACGCCTTCGAGGAGCCCAAGTCCTTCCGCGTGGGCTATGCGTACAGCGACAATGTCGACGACCTGCGCGAGGGTCTCGCCGCCATCTCCCGCTTCATGAGGACCCTGGAGTAACCGCGTAGGACGGCCTCTTCCCCTCAGGGCTCAACGCTTCGCGGATGTCGCCCCAAGGGGAAGAGGCCGCTCTCTTTCCCCTGGTCCCAGCGAAGGCCCTCGTACCTCCTGGCAGCAACGTCAATCCTATGAAGCTTGTGGTGCCCTATCCTTCCCTTAGGGCGACTCTGAGCGAAGCGAACGGAGCCCGTGGGAAGGATAGGGCACCTAGAGAGGGGTAGCGATGAGCGAGTTTCTGGCAAGGAAGTACGAGGGCCTGAGCCCCTACGTTCCCGGCGAGCAGCCCAAGGATCGCGCCTACGTCAAGCTCAACTCCAACGAGACGAGCGTCCCACCCTGCCCGGGCGTTGCTCGTGCGCTCGCAGACCCCGAGCTCGTCGCCGGCTTGGGACGCTACGCCGACCCGCACTGCATGCCCCTTCGCGAGGCCGTCGCCAAGGCCTATGGCCTGGACGCCTCCGAGGTCTTCTGCGGCAATGGTTCCGACGAGGTGCTGGGCTTCCTGCTCCTCACCTTCTGCGAGCCTGGGAGCCGCATCGCCTTCCCCGACGTGACCTATGGCTTCTATCGTGACTTCTCGTCCACCCAGGGGCTTGACTGGACCCAGATTCCCCTGCGCGACGACTTCACGCTCGACGTCGACGCCTTTGCCGCCTTTGACGGGACGGTCGTCTTCCCCAACCCCAACGCGCCTACCGGACTGGCCATCTCGCCGGATGATGTCGTCCGCATCTGCGAGGCACACCCCGAGCGCCTCGTGATCGTGGACGAGGCTTACGTGGACTACGGCAGCCAGACCTGCGCCCCGCTCGTCCGCGACCATCGCAACCTCGTCGTCGTCCACACCATGAGCAAGTCGCGCAACCTCGCCGGCGCCCACATTGGCTGGTGCCTCGCCCAGGCCGACCTCGTGACCGACCTCAATGACATCAAGTTCAGCTTCAACCCCTTCAACCTCTCGGCGCCAACCATGGCCATCGGCATCGCGGCGCTCGAGGACGAGGCGTACTTCCACGCCTGCACCCAGGCAATCGCACAGACGCGCGACGAGACGCGCGCTCGCCTCGAGGGCATGGGATTCACGGTCCTTCCCAGCGTGACCAACTTCGTCTTTGCGACCCATCCCACGCTCGCCGCTCGTGACTGGTGCGCACGACTGCGTGAGGCAGGCGTCCTCACCAGATACTACGACGCGCCAAGAATTGACAACTGGTTGCGTATTACCGTCGGGACACCGGAGGAGATGGACGTGTTCCTCGACGAGACCGAGCGTATACTGGAGACCATCCAGAACGCATAGCGAAAGGAGTCCGACGTGCTGCAACGAGAGGGTTACGCACTCGACGCAAACACCTGGTGCGAGCTCAACCGCCCCGACATCACCGAGGACGAGGCGGATGTGGTCATCTTTGGCATTCCCTTCGACGGTGGCGTGAGCTATCGCGGAGGAGCCGCCGAAGCTCCCGACACCTTGCGTGCGAATACCCTCGAGAGTTCCGCCTGCACTGAACGGCTCGACTTCTTCGCAGACCTCCAGGTCTATGACGCCGGTAACTTCGTCGGCACGCGCGACGAGATCTTCGCCGACGTCGAGACCTACGTCGAACGCCTCGTTCGCAAGGGCAGGCGCTTCACCATGGTTGGTGGCGACCACTCCTGCACCATCCCCGTACAGCGTGGGATCGACCACGCCATCGACGGGCAGTTGGGCATCATCCACGTCGACGCGCATATGGACCTTTGCGACGAGATGCATGGGGACGTCCTCAGCCACGGATCAACCGAAAGACGCGCCTTCGAGCTCGACCATGTCACCGGGCCACAGAACATCTACTTCGTGGGCATACGCTCGATAGAGCCTGACGAGTTTGTCTACATGCGCAAGAACCCGCTGCAGGTCAAGACTGCCTTCGACTGCTTCCATGAGGGCATGGGCAAGGTGACCGAGGACGTCATCGCCGCCATGTCCGCCTTCGGACAGGTCTATCTCACACTCGATATCGACAGCCTCGACCCTGCCTACGCGGGTGGCACCGGCACCCCGCAGACGGGCGGCCTCACCGCACGCATGCTGCTCGACTTCGTGAACGCGCTCTTCGAGCGTCTCAACATCATCGGCTTCGACGTGGTCGAGATCGCACCTCGCCTCGACGACTCGCTTGCCTCAATGTACGCAGGCAGGAAGCTCATCACCGAAGGTTGGGGAAACTGGGCTCGCGAGCTGGGAAAGCTGGAGTCTGCCCGCTAGGGCGGACGATTCGCGCCACAAGGTCATTGCCAGATAAGGGCAACTTGTTGCCTTAATGGTCAGAACTCGCTGATGATGCGGTCGGCGAGACCCCACTCGATGGCCTCCTGCGCCTCGAAGTACGCGTCGTGGGCAGTGGCTTCGAGGACCTCCTCGACCGTCTTGCCGGTATGCCTCGAGACGATGCCCGCGATGACGTCGCGCGCGTGCATGATGCTCTTGGCCACGCTGTCTATCGAGAGGGCACTGCCGCCCACGCCGCCAGAGATGAGTGGGTCGTGAATCATGATGGTGGAGTGGGCCAGCATGTCTCGCTGGCTCCCCGCCATGAGGAGTATGGATGCCATGCTGGCAGCCGTTCCCATGCAGACGGTACGGATGGGACAGGACACCGCCTGCATGACGTCGTAGAGGGCAAGGCCGCTCGACACCTCTCCCCCGTTGCTGTTGATGAGGAGGGTGACCTCCCCGGTGGGGTCAAGCTTCTCGAGATGGCGAAGCTGGACAATGAGGGAGCTGGCGAGGTCACGGTCGATCTCGCCAATGCAGAGCAGCTCGCGGTCCCGGAACATCTCGTCGACGATCGTGCTGGAATAGCTGCCGCTTGAGGTGGCATGGTGGATGACGGGCATGGGGGTCAGAACGGTCGTCTGCATACGTCCTCCTATCTCGATAGCGACGTCATGGGTGTAAACGGGGTAGGACGTCAAGGAGTGGGTTGGGGGCATGCCTGCCCCACGCGCAGCTCCTTGTAGAGGGGGTGCTCAGCGACGTCGAGCTTCTCGGCCATCCTGGCTCGCTGCCCCCGCACGAAGAGCCACTCCTTCTCGAGAGGAATGTGCAGCAGGTTGCTTGCCGGGACGTCCGCATAGGCGGAGAAGTACTGGGCCGTCTCATAGTCCCGCGTGCCGAGCAGGACCTGCATGTCGCAGTTGCCGATGATCGAGGCGGCCTTGGCCTCGCCATAGATGGCCTGCAGCTGCGTCACCGACTGACAGATGATGGTGACCCACAGCTCGCGGGACCTTGCCACCGCAAGGACGTCGTCCATGTCATTGATGCGCAGGTTGGCGAAGTCATCCAGCATGAGGCGCACCGGAATGGCCAGGCGCCTTCCCGGCAGGGAGTCCGCCAGGTCGAAGAGCGATCGTATCGTCTGGCCAACGAGGACGGTGACCAGGGGCGACAGGGTCTTGTCGAGGTCGTCCACCACCACGAACAGGGCGCTGCGCTCGCGACCCAGCATGCTGAGGTCGATGCGACGGGGCCGGGAGAACAGCTGCATGACCTCCTCCTGGATCAGAGGGGTCACATGCTGCTGTAGGACACCGACCGTCGAGGCGAACATCTTCTCGGCGCTGGCGTTTGCATAGACGCGACGTCCCAGGGCAAAGGCCCTCGACTCGGGGTCCGTCTCCTCGAGCTGGAGGAAGAGCTGCCTGACGTCGCCCTCGTCAATGTGGTCTGCCAGGCGGAGCGCCGAGGCAAAGGTCTGCTCGGCAGGCGGGAACTGCTCGAGCACGAAGGCGATGCATGCAGCCAGCATGTTGGCGGCAGCATGGTCCCAGTACGGGTCCTCGACCTTCTGGAGCGGGCAGACGATGCCGGAGATGTCCAGTATGTCCAGCGTGTTGGGGACACCATCCTCCATGCGCACGTAGTCCAGCGGGTCGTAGCCCACGGTTGATCGGGCGGGGTCCGTCAGGTCGAGGCATTCGACGCGGTAGCCATGCGCACGCAGGACGGGGCCCATCGCCTCGTGAAGCGAGCCCTTGACGTCCATCACCAAGTAGGAAGACCCCATCTCAAGGACGTTGGGCATGAGGTGCCCACGCGTCTTTCCCGAGCCCGACGGGCCCACTACCAGCACGTTATTGTTGATTTGCGTCTCCCAGGTGTCGGTGCCCACGGAGGCGTCCCTTGCAAGGAGGGTCCGGGATGCGTAGGCGCTGCGCTCGTTCACGGTCATTGCCATCTCCAATCCATGCCAAGGTGCCCATCAGTACGACGAGGTCATCGGGAGGGGGCGGGGCAGCCCCGCAACCTCGTTCGGGCTCATGCCACCTCTCGCCTCCTCTCCATCTCGAGCACCACCACATGGGCTGACTCCTGGCCGCGCATCCTTGCGAGGATGGCGTCTGCCTCCAGCCCCCGGCAGACCTCTCCGAGCCGCTCGCAGGCCTCGCGCATCCCCTGGGCACCCCCTCGCCCAAGGTCGTGCGCGACACGCCGTGGGGTGTTCTCGGACACCATTCCCACCTCGTCGGCCAAGGCCGCAGCGGTGCGAAGAATGTCACCCGTCACAGATCGGTCGTCCATGGGCCACCTCCTCTCGAGGCGACAAGGTCGCCCCCTCGACACCTGCCCCCTTGGGGCACAAAGAGTCGTCACCACACGTGGGTTCCCCACGCGTGCGAGCATCGCGGCATGCGCCAGGAACCGACGCCTCCGCCACGCAGCTATTGGGTTGTCGCTAGAACTGCAGTCTCATGCCTTGGATGGCCGCGTCCCTTCGGATCGACTTGGTTGAGACGTTCAGGAAGGACCCCTGTGGGTCTGTACGGGTTGCCTAATAAAGTACCCCTGTTCTGTATTTCCTATTCACACGAGACGAAAAAACTTTCGTCGGTCACCCTATGCCCCGCTCGAGACGAAGCGCCGGAGGCTGTCGTCGGGAGTGGCAACGAGGTGCAGCCCGACGTCCAGCCCATCGCACCGCTCGTAGACGCGGCGCCATTCGTTGCCGTAGGAGTCGACAAACCGCACGGACAGGATTCGATGGACGCCCGAACGCCGCTCGTCCTCGACGATGAACAGGGGCACGTGCGGGTCGGCGGCATCCTCGCGAACAGGGAGCAACCATGGGTACTTCTGGCTCTTGTCCTCGGCAATCAGCCAACTGCCCTCAGTGACCACGTCGTAGTGCCGGTCCTCGGAATCACCGGGAATCGCCGCGTAGGTGACACCGTCCCGGTACTCGGACATCCACCTGACCGCGATGCGGACGTTGGACAGGGGGCCGGGGGAACCGTTCTTGAGGACGATGACACGACACTTGTGGGTGGTGCCCACGGACGAGTACTCCTCCTCGAGGACCTCGGTCAGCGCATTGACCAGGAGCGCCTCCTCGCGGA
>CAMPCT010000128.1 GCA_946647055.1 uncultured Atopobium sp.
GCGGCGCCGGCGTCGGCAAGACGGTCCTCATCCAGGAGCTCATCAACAACCTCGCCCAGGAGCATGGCGGCACGTCGGTCTTCACGGGCGTCGGCGAGCGCACCCGTGAGGGCACCGACCTCTACCTCGAGATGACCGAGTCTGGCGTCATCGAGAAGACCTGCCTGGTCTACGGCCAGATGAACGAGCCGCCCGGAGCGCGCCTGCGCGTCGGCCTGGCGGGCCTCACCACGGCCGAGTACTTCCGCGACCAGGGCCAGGACGTCCTCCTGTTCATTGACAACATCTTCCGCTTCTCGCAGGCTGGCTCCGAGGTCTCGGCACTTCTCGGCCGCATGCCCTCCGCGGTTGGCTACCAGCCCACGCTGGCAACCGAGATGGGTGACCTCCAGGAGCGCATCACCTCGACCCGCGAGGGCTCCATCACCTCGGTCCAGGCCATCTACGTCCCCGCGGACGACTTGACCGACCCGGCACCCGCCACCACGTTCACGCACCTCGACGCCACGACGGTCCTCTCCCGCTCCATCTCCGAGCTGGGCATCTATCCGGCGGTTGACCCGCTTGCCAGCTCTTCCGACGCGCTCGATCCCAGTGTCGTGGGCGAGGAGCACTACCGCGTGGCCCAGAAGACGCAGGAGATCCTGCAGGAGTACTCCGACCTCCAGGACATCATCGCCATCCTTGGCATGGATGAGCTCACCGAGGAGCAGCAGGCCACGGTCAACCGTGCCCGTAAGGTCCAGCAGTTCCTCTCGCAATCGTTCCACGTGGCCGAGAAGTTCACGGGCAACCCCGGCGTGTACTGCCGCGTCGAGGATACCGTCCGCTCCTTTGCCGCCATCGTCGACGGCGAGTGCGACGACATCCCCGAGCAGGCGTTCCGCTATGCGGGCACCATCGAGGACGTTCGCGAGCGCGCCCGCAAGATGGCCGAGAGGTAGGCAGCGCATGGCCCAGATCACCTGCCAGTTCGTGCGTCCCGACAAGCTCCTCTACGAGGGGCCGGTCGCAAGCCTCGTGCTCGTCACGCACACGGGCGAGCTTGGCGTGTGGCCAGGACACGCCTCCGAGATCTGCGCGCTGGGCGACGGCGTGGTGCGCCTCACCCGCCTTCCCGAGGACGGGGGCGGCGTCGATCGGGTGATCATCTCGGGCGGCTATGCCGAGATTGACAACGACCTGGTGATCATCCTGGCGGACCACGCTCGCTGGTCCGATGACATCGAGCCGTCCGTGGTGCGCGAGACGCGCGCGAAGGCCGAGGCAGACCGTGACGCCCTTGCCGTGAATGATCACCGTCGTGCCTACTACGAGAACAAGATGGCCTGGTGCGACCTGCTGCTCAAGCACGCAGAGTGACAGCTGGCGCCAAATCTGGCATGAGCGGGGGCCATCGGACGTCGTTCCGGTGGCCCCCGAACAGTTGATGGGGCCGGGGGAGCCGGGGGGCCAATGGGGACGTTTCCCTTTGGCTCAGAGCCAAAGGGAAACGTCCCCATTGGCCCCCCGTAGGCCCGCTAGGCTCACGTCGCAGAACCACCATGGTCAGTTGCTATACTCATGGTCACGGCAAGTCGGAAGCTCATCGGAGGACGCATGGAAGTCATCAAGGTCATGGGGGGCAACCCCGTCACGGGCGAGGTCACCGTCGAGGGTGCCAAGAACTCCGCCCTCAAGCTCATGGCGGCCACCATCGCCGCCCCGGGCGTGACCACGCTCAAGAACGTCCCCGACATCTCCGACGTCCATGTCATGGGCAAGGTGCTCAAGCGCCTTGGCGCTGTCATCGAGGTGGTCAACAAGCACGAGCTCCGCATCGACACCTCGGGCGTCGACCGCTGGGAGACCCCGTACGAGCTCGTCGCCAAGATGCGCGCCTCAACCGCCGTCCTCGGGCCGCTCATCTCGCGCTTTGGCAAGGCGGTCGTCGCCATGCCGGGCGGATGCAACATCGGCGAGCGAAAGATCGACATGCACATCCTGGGCCTCGAGGCGCTGGGCGTTCACTTCAAGGTCGACCACGGCAACATCTACGCCTCCACGCCCTCCGGCCTGCATGGCGAGACGGTCACGCTGGCCTTCGCGAGCGTCGGTGCGACCGAGAACCTCATCATGGCCTCCGTCCGCGCACAAGGGACGACGGTCATCGACAACGCCGCCCGCGAGCCCGAGATCGTCGACCTCGCCAACATGCTCAACGAGATGGGTGCCGACATTCGCGGGGCGGGCACGCCGGTCGTCGAGATCCATGGCGTGGACGAGCTGCACCCCGTCGAGCACGCTGTCGTGGGGGATCGCATCGAGGCGGGCACCTTCATTGCCACGGGGGCACTCACCGGCGGTCCGCTCACGGTCCGCGGGTTTGATCCCATGCACCTGGGCCTCGTCCTGCGCAAGTACGAGGCGATGGGCATCACGATCGAGCGCGGGGAGCACGAGGTGACGGTGTCGCGCACCAAGCCGCTCGTTCCCACCGACATCCAGACCCTGCCCTTCCCGGGCTTCCCGACCGACATGCAGGCGCAGACCATGACCCTGCTCGCGCTGGCAAAGGGTAGCTGCATCATCACCGAGAACGTCTTCGAGAACCGCTTCATGCTTGCGAGCGAGCTGCGCCGCATGGGTGCCGACATAACGATCGAGGGCCATCACGCCATCGTCCACGGCGTCGACGGCCTCTCGGGTGCACAGGTCAAGTCCCCGGACCTTCGCGGCGGGGCGGCCCTCGTCATGGCGGGGCTCGTGGCCGACGGCTACACCACCATCGGCGACATCCACCACATCAAGAGGGGATACGAGGACTTCGTCGGGAAGCTCTGCTCGCTGGGAGCCAATGTGGCATACGACACGGTCGAGGTCGACGACGACCCCCTCGGATGGAACCTCTAGGCACCCGAACGATCTTCAGCGGTCCGCCTTTCCCGTGGGCCACTTGTCATATCCATTCTTTTTGGGTATGAAAGACGTATCCAGACGAATCATGTGTCGCATGGAGGGGCCATGGCAAAGACCGAGATCGCATCCGGGCATAGCCTCACGATGGCAAACGAGGACTACCTCGAGGCCATCTATCGCATCATGACCGAGGGGGGCATGGGTGTGGGCGAGGGCGTTCGCTCCGTCGACGTCGCCGAGCAGCTCAACGTCTCCAAGGCGAGCGTGAACAAGGCCATCTCGACCCTGCGCGAGGCGGGCTATGTCGAGCAGACCCGCTACGGTCGTGTCATGCTCACCGAGGAGGGCGCCTCCTATGCCGCCGACGTCTGGCGTTGCCACAGGATGCTGCGCACCTTCCTCGAGCACGACCTGGGGGTCGAGCCCGAGACCGCCGATGCCGAGGCCTGCCTCATGGAGCATGCGCTCTCCCACGACACCATGGTCCGTTGGATGGACTACCTCAAGGACCGTGGTCACGAGCTGCCCGAGTGAGAATAGGTCACTGCTCCTCACGACCGCCCGCCGTGTGCAGGAACCCGCTCGCGCCGTGGTGTTGGACGTTTTCTGTGAAGGACGACTTGTCCAAAGAACCTTTGGATACAGTTCCCATGGGCGCGCACACCGCGCCCACGCATGAAGCTGAGAAAGGATTTGCTCAATGAAGGCTGTCATTCCCGCCGCAGGCCTCGGCACCCGCTTTCTTCCCGCCACCAAGGTGAGCCCCAAGGAGCTCCTCCCCGTGCTCGACAAGCCCGTCATCCAGTATGTGGTCGAGGAGGCGCTCGAGCCCGAGGGCGTCGACGAGGCGATCATCGTCAATTCCCACGTCAAGCCCCAGATCGAGGCCTACTTCTCCGAGGACACCGGATTCGAGGGGTATCTGTGTGCCCATGGCAAGCAGAAGCTGGCAAAGCGCGTCCACGAGGCGAGCACGCTGCCCGTGTCCTTCGTCTACCAGGATGCCCCGCTCGGCCTTGGCCATGCGGTGCTCCAGGCCAAGGAGATGGTTGGCGACGAGCCCTTCTATGTTCTCTTGGGCGACTACTTCGTGCCCGACCGCCTCATGAACGTCCGCATGGCACAGGTTTCCGCCGCCCATGGCGGGGCCTCGGTCATCGCCGTCGCGCCCGTCCCCGAGGAGCAGGTGAGCCGCTACGGCATCATCGCAGGAGAGCCCGTCGGGTCGATCGAGGGGTTTGACGCCACGGGCGAGCAGGAAGGCGCGGTCTGGCGCGTCACCGGCATGGTCGAGAAGCCCGCGCGCGAGGATGCCCCCTCGCACCTCTTCATCGTCGGCCGCTACCTGCTCTCCCCGCGCGTCATGGAGCTGCTCGAGGACCAGACGCCCGGTGCCGGCGGCGAGATCCAGCTCACCGACGCCCTGGTGCGCCTCCTCGAGGAGGAGGAGATGTATGCGCTGGTCGTCGATCCCATGCAGGGATGCGACACCGGAACCCCTGCCGCCTGGGCGGCGACGAACGCCCGCATGACGCTCGCGTCCCCCGACGCGGACGCCTTCCGCGAGGCTCTCGGTCCCGTCAGCCTCTAGCTGGGGCAGGGGAGTGAGCAGGGTGGCGACCAACGCCAACGTCATTCACTTTGGACCCAAGGGCTGGAGGGCTCGCCTTGACGAGGGCTTCAACGCCGCCAACGTCATGCGCCTGGCCGATGGCCTTGGTGCCGCATGGGCAGAGTCCAACCCATCCGCTCGCGTCCTCATAGGCTTTGACACCCGTCCTGGTGCCGGGGGGTATGCCCGTCTCGTAGGGGAGGTCCTGTCCGGCTGGGGCCTCGACGCCCGCATCTCGGACCGTCCCTGTCCCACGCCCGCCCTTGGCTGGAACCTCGCGCACGACGACGAGGCCTGTGGCGGAGTCATGATCACCGCGAGCGCCTCGCCCGTCGACTACCAGGGCGTCTTCGTCCGCGACAGCCAGGGTCTCATGCCCACGGGCGACTTCCTCGAGTACGTCGAGTCGCTCGTGCCCGGTGACCCGTCCGTCCAACGTGGTGAGGTGACCACCGTCAACCTCATGGACGGCTACCTCGAGGCGCTGCGAGGGCTCGTGAACGCGGACCTCATCGCGTCTGCCGGTCTGCGCCTCGTGGTCGATTCCATGCATGGCAGCGGATCCGGGTACCTCGCGGACCTGCTGCGCTCCCTCGGCGCCGAGGTTCGCGAGCTCCACGGTGAGCCCTCGGCGGACCTTGGCGGCCTTCATCCCTGTGCGATAGAGCCGTGGGTCGACAAGTGCGAGCGGCTCGTCACCCAGTCCAAGGCGCACGCCGGCCTCGTCCTTGACGGGGACGGTGACCGCTACGGTCTCGTCACGGAGGACGGCACGCTCGTCTCGGCCTCGCGAACGGCGGCGATCCTGCTCGACCACGTCGTGGCGCGCAACGGCGGCCCCGGTCGCGTGGTCATGCCCCTCTCGGGTTCGACATATATAAGAAGGCAGGCAAGGCGCCTTGGCTGTGCCCTCACGGTGACTCCCATTGGCTTTGGATGGTCGTATCGCGAGATGCGTCGCCCCGACGCCCTGCTTGGGGTGGGGGAGTACGGCGGCATCTCCCTTGCGGGCCACTTCCTGGAGCGCGACGGCCTTGCGGCATGCCTTCTGCTCTGCGAGATGATGGCCGCGCGCGCGTGTGGGGCCGCGTCCCTCGCGCGCGCGTTGGACGATCAGGTCGGCAGGCTTGACTTTGGCCAGCGCGACATACGGCTCGACTCGGCGCGCGTGCAGACGCTGCGCATGCTTCTCCCGGGGCTCAACCCGGAGTTCGTGTGCGGGGAGTCCCCGGTGGACGTCAGCCATGCGGACGGCCTCCGCCTGGGCTTTGCGGATGGCTCCTGGGTCATGCTGCGCCCCTCGCGCACCGAGCCTGCGGTACGCATCTATGCCGAGGCGCCCACGACCTCGAGGCGAGACGAGTTGTTGGACGAGGCTTGTGAAATTGCTCGGGAGAAGAGCCTCTAAATAGCCTCCACATATGCCTTTCACCGGGTTTTTCCTACCGTCCAGAAATAGTCGTTCAAATATCTCTACCTGCGGCTATACTCAAATTCCCGCGCTGAGTTGAGCCTTTCTCGGCAAACCCAAAGCGGCATGAGTTGTGAAGGAGATATGGACAAGAAACAATCTTCCAGATTCTCCTTGCAACGGAAGCGGAAGGTGCGTATAGTCATTTCTCGCGCCGCGGCGAGGGCCGCAAAGCAAGAAGGACCTCAACGCAGCGCAGCGAACCTTGAAAACCGGATACTGCGATCGAAAGATCGACGAAGACAGACCAGCGAAATTCGAATGACTGAACATTAGTTCAGAGCCAGTCAATTTCAGCGAATCCGAGATCAGCGGAATCTTTGGACGGGATCACTCACCACTCACGAATTCAGGGCCAAGCCCTGACATATTTGAACGGAGAGTTCGATCCTGGCTCAGGATGAACGCTGGCGGCGCGCCTAACACATGCAAGTCGAACGATTAAGACACCTTCGGGTGTGTATAAAGTGGCGAACGGCTGAGTAACACGTGGGCAACCTAC
>CAMPCT010000129.1 GCA_946647055.1 uncultured Atopobium sp.
GCGTGCAGCAGGGCGAGGACGGCAGGCCGCGCCATGTGTTCGTCACCGAGAACGATGGCACGAACCTGGCCAAGGCGCCGATGGGCATGCTGCCGCCCGTCATGGACAACGACCTCGCCGAGGTGGACCGCCTCATCCGCGAGTACTGGGGGATGGCCCCGATAACCGACAGCGCCGCAGACGCGGCAGAAGAGGAGGAGTAGAGATGGCACTGGGACTGATGGCCAAGCTGCATGGTGTGCAGGAGAGCACCGGCGGGTTCGCCGACATCGAGCCGGGCGCGTACAAGCTCGTCATCGCCAAGGTCGAGCCGAAGGTGGACCAGCAGTACGTACGGATCTACTGGGACGTGGCCGAGGGGCCGCGCAAGGGCGCCTACGCCAACGCGGGCTTCCCGCCTTCCGACGTGCTGTCTTGGAAGGACGCGGCGCTCGGCATGCTGAAGGGCAAGCTGCACCGCATCTACCTCTGCAACCCGCAGCGCCTGCACGCCACGAACGATGCCGAGGGGAAGTTCCTGATGGTGGACGAGTTCGAGGCGGGGAGCTTCGACGCGCTCGTCGGGTGCCGCTTCGGCGCCGTCGTGCGCCGCAGGCTCTATACCGCAGGGCCGAACAGCAAGACCCCCGGCGCCGACCGCACGGCAATCGAGGTGGCGCGCTATCTGACGCCCGACGAGTTCCGCGACCACGACTGGCCCGAGAGCCTGCTCGAGGACCGCGACCAGCGCGACAAGACGCAGCAGGCTCCGATGCAGCAGCAGGTGGCGCAGGTGCCGCAGGGGTTCGGCGAGGTGACGGGCGTCTACGACGAGGACGTGCCGTTCTAGGAGGCAGGGCATGGACGACAAGCTGTTTTGTCCGTTGACGCGCAAGCCCTGCAGCGGTCTTTGCGCGTGGTACGACTCGGACGATGAGGCGCAGGCGTGCGCGGTTCTCTCAATCGCCAAATCGCTCGGTAGGGTCGCGTTTGAGTACGACGAGAAGGATTCACTGTTCATCAACGCGCTCAACCGAATCGCTGACGGCGTGTGGGAGATCTCTTAGGGAGGTAGGGCATGGCGCAGAGCGAGCGCTTCTACTTCTGGCGCGGATACTACGACGCGCTCAAGAAGATGCCGACCGACGAGCAGCGCGGCGAGTTCGTCATGGCGGTCTGCGCCTACGCCTTCGACGGCGTGGAGCCCGACTTTGATGGCGACGTGCTGCTCGACATATGCTGGTCGCTCGTGGCCGACGGCACGCGCGAGAGCGTGCGCAAGGGCGTAGAGCAGAGCGAGCGCGGCAGCAAGGGCGGCAGGCCCCCGAAGGGTCGAAAAACCACCGCTAAAAGCGGTGCTAAAACCACCGCTAAAAGCGGCGCTTTAAGCGGTGTTAAAAGCGGCGCTGAAAGCGAAGAGAAGAGAAAGGAACTCTCTTCTCCTGCGGAGAAGAGAGAGTTCGCTACGCTCACTGGCGCTTGCGCGCCCGCGCCTGACGGCGCGGCGCGCGCGCCTTTGATAGACCCCATGCTAGACGTGCCACCAAAGCCGGAGGGCGCGTGATGGCGGCCATCGATTGGGATGCGGTGCGGAAGGTCGACAGGCCCGAGGGCGAGCTGGCCATGAGTGCCTATCTCGCCGCCCCCGACCCACAGCCCACCCACATCAACAAGCTTGACCAGCTGCTGAACGGCGGCATGACGCGTGGGCTCACCGTGGTGGGCGGGCCACCGTCGAGCGGGAAGAGCGTCCTTGCGTGCCTCGCGTCCATGCTGATGTGCGCGAGCGGCAGGCGCGTGGTCTATGCCAGCTACGAGATGAGCTGGGAGGTGGTGCAGCTCCGGTGCGCGAGCGCATGGAGCTGCTACCCGACGCTGCGCGCGCAGGGCGTGGAACCGTTCAACTGGGGCAACGTCATCAACGGCAGCGAGCGCGCGAGCAGGCGCCAGTACGACGGTCTGTCGCGCTCGGAGCTGTCGCACTACCTCGTGGGCGGGGCCATGGACCCTATCGCCTACGCCCTCACCGCATGGGACGAGGGTCCGGGCCGCAACCTTGCCGTGCTCACGGGCGGCTACGGCGTGCACGAGCTGTGCGAGATGGCAAGGTCTGTGGACGGAGAGCCTCCGGTGATGGTGGTCGACTACATACAGATCGTGCCGACCGCTGGCAAGGACGAGCCTTCTGCGCAGGAGCAGAGCGAGTACCAGCGCGTGACCGAGGTAGTCAACGCACTGCAGGAGCTGGCCTACGGGCAGGGAGGGCCGAACAACGTGCTCGCCCTCAGCAGCACGCGCAACCTGACGCCAGCCGACTACAAGGACGGGCCGAGCCTGTCGTGGTACCGGGGGAGCGGGTACGTCGGCTATGCAGCCGAGCAGGCCGTGATGCTGGTTCCTGACCGGCGCAAGGACGACGAGACGGGCCAGTGGGTGCCTTCCGTGGCTCCCAACGGCTGGTACGAGGGGCGCATGACCGTCGTGAAGAACAAGAGCGGCGCAAGCGGCAGGAGCGTTGCGACGCTCATGGCCGGGTGGTGCAACCTGATGCAGTAGAGAGGACGAGCGATGAGGACGGAGGAGTACGCGTGCGACCGCTGCGGCCAGAGGGCCGACGGCGCCGTGAGCGTGTACTGGTACGAGCTGCCGCTGCGGCAGGCGCACGACCTGACGGTCGTGGACCTGTGCCCGGCGTGCGCGGAGGAGCTGCGGCGGTGGCTCAAGGCGGAGACGGCTGGCGGGGGCAAGGAGGACCGGAGATGAGCGACGGCAGGACCGAGGCGCTGCGCCGCATGGCCGAGGCACTGGGGATGCGCTACACGCGCGGGTACAACCTGGGCGGCAGGCGCGTGGACGAGGACCGGGTGACCACGCTGTACCCGGCGTGCGTCACGTTCAGCGAGGACGAGGACGGCGCGCTGTGGGTCGAGGACGCGGTGACGCCGCGGCAGGCGCTCATGCTGGCGATGGCACGGGAGGAGGTGGAGTAGGTGGCGGAGCAGGGCGAGAACACGCTGGGCAGGCTGAACGAGGTGCTGTTCGCGGAGCTGGAGCGGCTGGACGCGCTGGACGCGTCCGACGAGGACGCCGTGCGCGTCGAGGTGAGCCGCAGCAAGGCGATTCAGGAGGTGGCGCGCGAGGTCAACGCGAGCGCCAAGACCATCATGGACGCGGCGCGGTTCCGCGCCGAGTGGGCGGGCGCCAAGCAGGCGAAGATGCCGAAGATGCTGGAGGGGTAGAGATGGACTCCGAACAGCTTGCCAAGCGGTTCGAGAGGGCATCCCATGGTAGCGGCATGTTCGAGCTGTGGGATGCCTTCGTGTCGACCTTCGCCGCGTTCTTCGCCACGGGATGCGGCAACGAGCGTTGCGAGTGGTTAACCGAGCGCGCTGACGGGGCGCTGAGGCGGATAACCGAGGCGGCACAGAGGGACGTGGCGTCGCTCTACGACCCCGTGATCCAGGCGTTCGAGGACAACCCGTGGCAAGACTTGCTGGGCGATGTGTACATGAGACTCAACATTGGCAACAAGAAGACGGGCCAGTTCTTCACGCCGTACAACGTCGCGGAGGCGATGGCAGAGCTAAGCCTCGACAAACGCATGGTGGAGGACGACATACGCGAGCACGGCTACCTCACTGTCAACGAGCCAGCGGCTGGCGGCGGCGCCAACGTCATAGGCTGCGCCCACGTGCTCAAGGAGATGGGCGTCAACTACCAGACGCAAGCGTGGTTCGTCTGCCAAGAGCTGAGCGAGCTCACCGCGCTCACCTGCTACGTCCAGATGTCGATTCTGGGCATGGCTGGCATCGTGCAGATAGGCGACACGCTCAAGATGGACTTTCGTCACGCGCTTTACACGCCCATGTGCGTGATGGACGAGCGATGGGCGTGGCGCTCGCTCGCCAAGGTGATGATGCGGATATGAGCGTTGACGTCAGCGCGTGGAGCGAGTACCTCGTCGGTAAGGAGCTCGCGCAGAACACCATCGACAGCTACCTGTACGCACTGCGTGAGTTCAGCGCAAGGCATGGCGATTTGACCAAAGCCACCGTGGTTGAGTACAAGCGAGAGCTGCTGGACGAGGGAAAGGCGCCGAAGACCGTAAACATCCGTATAGGGGCACTCAACCAATATGCGAGTTGGGCGGGCATCAAATGTGATGTTAAGCCAATCAGAATCCAAAGGGCCTATTCGCTCGACGGCATAATCACTGTAGAGCAGAAGAACAAGTTGCTCGACGGGCTGATTTCCGACGGCGACATGCAGGGCTGGGCAATGGTGTCCACGCTGGCATCGACGGGCGTGCGAGTAGCCGAGCTAACGCAGCTCAAGAAGCCGTTCGTCACGCAGGGATGGCAACTCATATCGAACAAGGGCAAAACGCGCCGCGTGTATTGCCCAAAGCAGCTTGCGGACTCGGTGTTAGGCTACTACGCGACCGTTGCGGGCGAGTGGCTCTTCTTTCAGCGAGGGTCAGATGGCGGACGGCCGATTACGTGCCGCGCAGTCAACCAGAGGCTCACGCGGTACGCCGAGAAGTACGGCGTACCGACTAACGTGTGTCACGCGCACTCCTTTCGTCACCTCTTTGGCAAGGAGTTCGCCAAGCGCAATGGCAACCTAACGCTCTTGGCCGACCTGATGGGGCATTCGAGTGTCGCGACCACGCAAATCTACACGCGTATGAGCGAGCGGGAGCAGAGGCAGGCGCTAGACGAGGTGGTGAGCTGGTGAACGGGCAAATGATTCGCGCTGCGCAGTACAGCCAAGCCTACGTCATTGACCCCGACATGGAGCGTGCCCGCATGGTCGAGCAAATGATGCGCGAGCACCTAAGCCGTGAGCAGATGCACCTCCTGCGTGACGCGCTAGAGTCTGTGTTTGCGCAGTCCGACAGGTCGCAGGCCGACAATGACAAGTATCGACCACGAATTGTTGAAAGTGAACGCAAGGAGATTATCGTAACCCGCACGACCGCCCCTTCGTGGACGGAGGCGGAGGACGAGTGGCTGCGGGAGTGCTACCCAGCCCACACCAACGCCGAGATGGCCGCGTTCAAGGCGCTGGACGGCTGGCCGAGGGACGAGCAGGCGATAGCCAGGAGGGCGCGCACGCTGGGGCTGCGCAAGGACCCCTCGCGTGGCTACGTGCGCAAGGTGCGCAAGCCGACGATCTGGTCGCCGGAGAAGGACGAGTGGTTCAGGTCGTTCGTGCCGGGCCACACGGAGGCGGAGATAAGCGCCGAGCACGAGCGCCTGTACGGCTTCCCGCTCAGGACCGGCCAGATAGCCAACCGCAAGGTCGTGCTGGGCGTCAAGAGCGGCACCCACGGCGGCAGGTTCGCCAAGGGACACGTCCCGGCCAACAAGGGCAAGAGGTGGGACGAATGGATGCCCGAGGCGTCACGCGAGGGCTGCCGCCGCACGCAGTTCCGCAAGGGCGAACTGAACGGCATCGCCAAGGAGCGCGACCGCGGCCTGCTGGGCATACGCATGGCCGACGGCTACCGCGAGATTCGCGTCGACCCGAGGGACGCCAAGCACACCATGGGCCGCTGGATGGCGCTGGCGAAGTTCAACTGGATGCAGGCCAACGGACGCGACTGGCCGGACGGCTGCAAGGTCATCCACATCGACCACGACCCGCTGAACGACGAGGCCGACAACATTGAGCCCGTCCCCGTCGACCTGTGGCCGATGGTCATGGGCGCGGTGCCGGGGCAGATGGAGTGGCACGACCGCGAGACGCTGCGGGCGGCCATCCTGTACGCCCGCGTCACACGAGCGAGGGTGGACGCCGAGCGGCGCGCGCGGATAGCTGCCGGACGCCCGCGAAAGGGCGATGTGGACTAATTGCCAATGCCGCGCGTTTGCGTGGCTTCGGTAGTCGGTATGGAAGCTCAGAGAGGGGTTCAAATGGTTATTGAGGTATGCGGCTGGCGGTTCGAGCCGAACCAGTCAAGCGGCAAGCGCTGTTGGCAGCTGTATCACGGCAAGTCGACCAAGCCCGAGAGGTTCTACGACGATCTGGGCCGCGCGCTGCGGTTCGTGGTCGAGTACGCCATGCGCAACGACGAGCAGGGCGTCATGGAGCTGGACGCCGCGATTGACCGCTACGAGCGGATGGTCGAGCGCATCGAGGAAGTGGGGAGGACGATTCAATGAGCGACAACACGCCCATCACGGGCGAGCTGCGGGCCGCGTTCGACTCGACGGGCGGCGTCGTCGACTTGGGCGGCCACGTCGTCAGGGAGTACCTCGGCATCGAACGCGAGAGGCTGGACGCGCTCTGCGACGCCATCGACGCCATCCACGCGAACCTGGAGCGCGAGAACGAGCGGCTCAGGCAGAAACGCGACATGCGCGATGCGATGGCCGAGGAGGCCTACAACA
>CAMPCT010000130.1 GCA_946647055.1 uncultured Atopobium sp.
TAGAACGCGTCGAAGAGCTTGTCCTCGTCATTGGCGGCGATGAGGGCGTCGAGCTCCTCCCGCAGGTCGGGGATGGTGACCTTCTCGTTCCAGACCTGGATGCGCTCGGAGATGGCGTTGTCCATATGGAGCCTTCCCTTCGGGTTATGAGGCGACGGGATGTCGCCCGATTTGCCTAACAGTACAATGGTAAACCCTCATGGGGTCTTGCGTAACCACTTCTCGGCGAGAAGGACGCCCCATCGGTGCAGCGAGCATGCCATAATCGTACGAGATGGGTTTGGCTACGGGCGAAGGGTGTCCCGATGGAGTTTCTCGCAACGTGTCCCAGGGGCTTCGAGCGGCTGCTTGCCGCCGAGCTGGGAGAGCTGGGAATGCGGCAGGTGCGGCCGCTCACCGGCCAGGTGTCCTTCTCGGGCAGTCTGGAGGAGGGGCTCATCGCCTGCATGTGGAGTCGCCTCGCGTCGCGCGTCGTCGTCGTGCTGTCGCGCTTCGATGCTGCGGACGCCGACGCCCTCTATGAGGGCACCTCCGCCATCCCCTGGGAGGACCATCTCAGGGGCTCCACATCCTTTGCCATCGATGCCCACGGCACCAACGACCGCCTGCGCAACACGCGTTTCGTCGCCGAACGCACCAAGGACGCCATCGTCGACCGCATGCGCTCGCGCACGGGTACCCGCCCCCGCGTGGATGCCCAGAACCCCGACGTCCCCCTGACGCTGCGCCTCTCGCGTGACCGAGCCATGCTGGGCGTCTCCATCTCGGGCTGGTCCCCCCTCTTCCGCCGTGGCTACGAGCGCGCAGGAAGCCGTGGTCCCCAGGGCATCCGCCCCGACTATGCCTGCGCCTTGCTCGCACTTGCGGGCGTAAGCCGCAACGACACCGTGGACGTGCTCTTCCCCGGCGACGGGACCCTCGCCGTCGAGGCCGCGTCGGTCATCGCCGGACGGGCACCAAACCTGCTGCGTTCCAGATGGGGCCACCTGAGGTGGCTCGGCGGGGATGCCGGCGCATGGTCCCGCGTCTTGGGAGCAGCCGGGGAGCGCGGGCAGGATGTGACGGAGCCCATCTTTGCCGCTGACACGCGCGGTAGTTGGGAGGGGGCGACGCGCGCCCTCATGCGCTCGGCCGGACTCGACGTCGAGATCAGGCGGGTCACGCCAGCCGAGCTCGCTTCCCACGGGAAGGCGGCCCTCGTCTGTGACCTCGCGTGGGCGGGCGATGACATCGCGCGCCAGGCCGATGCCCTGGCGACGCTTGGCGAGGCGGCTGGGGGCCACTCCCCCATCGCCGTGCTCGCACGCGACGGCTCGCCGGACGCGGTCCTCGGCTCGACGGCCACATCGTCACTCGACGTCCTGCTCGGGCGAGACGAGGCGACGATGCGAACCTATGATGGCGTCGGGGCGACGGGACGCCCTCAGGTCACGCTCAAGGGAGGCGCACAGGTGCCCGTGCTCGTCGCGGCATCCGACCAGTTCGCCGCCCGTCTCGCGAAGGTGGCCAAGGAGCGCGCCGCCTGGGCGCACGACGAGGACGTGAGCTGCTACCGCGTCTATGATGCCGACCTCCCCGACTACAATGTGTCCATCGACCTCTACGAGGCGCTGGCACGCGGAAGGCACGCCGGCGAGACCTGGCTCTACCTGTCCGAGTACGCGGCTCCCAAGGGCGTGGACGAGGGGCTTGCCCGTCGGCGCCTCATGGACGTGCTGGCCATCGCCCCGCGCGTGATGGGCATCGACCCCGCACACGTGACCTGCCGTACCAGGACCCGCGCACGCGGAGGCTCCCAGTACGCATCGGATGCGGACGAGCGCAGGCGCGTCGTTCGCACCATCGACGAGGGCGGCCTCGACTTCGAGGTCGACCTTGGCGGACACCTGGACACCGGCATCTTCCTAGACCACCGCGAAACCCGCTCGATGGTGCGCGAGATGGCCAAGCGCATCCCCGAGGGCGGCCGCTTCCTCAACCTCTTCGCCTACACGGGCACCGCGACCTGCTATGCGGCAGACGGCGGGGCCGAGCACACCACCACCGTCGACCTCTCGCGCCCCTACCTCGACTGGGCCGGCCGCAACCTCTCGCGCAACGGCTTCGAGGGCGACCACGAGCTGGTGCAGGCGGATGTCATCTCCTGGGTGGACGAACAACGCCATGCCCGTGGTGCCGCCCGCTACGACCTCGTCTTCTGTGATCCGCCCACGTTCTCCAACTCCTCGCGCATGCGCAAGAGCTCCTTCGACGTGCAGCGCGACCACGTGGAGCTGCTCATTGGCGTCTCGCGCCTCCTCACGCAGGACGGCGTCTGCGTCTTCTCGTGCAACCTGCGCAGCTTCAAACCCAACGTCGAGGCGCTGCGGCGAGCGAACGTCTCCATCGAGGACATCACCGCCCAGACCATCCCCCATGACTTCGAGCGCAACCCCAAGGTCCACCACTGCTACCTGGTGAGGCGGATGCGGGGGACGACCCATGGATAGGAAAAGGCCGACGCCACGCCGCGACACGCGCAGCAGTTTCCAACCGAGGACGTTGCTGCCGCTCGCCGCGATAGCGCTCGCCATCCTCGTAGCCACCGTCTGGGGCATGTCCACGGCAACGCCCTATGACCCCGTACGCGAGGAGTACATCAGGACCTGGGGCGAGCGCATCGACGCCTTCAACGCGGGCTATCCCCTCGAGGGCTACGGTGACGTGTTCGCCGCGGCCGCCTATGACAATGGCATCGACCCACGCTTCTCCCCCGCCATCGCACGGGTCGAGAGCGGGTCGGGCAACCACTGCTTCCTGCCCTACAACGCCTGGGGCTGGGGAAGCGCGTCGTGGCCAAACTGGGGCACCGCCATCTATGAGCACGTGTACCTGCTGTCCGTTGGCTACGGGCCCACGCTCGACTATGACGACGCGCGGCGCTACAACCCCGAGACCACGGGCGAGTGGTACGAGCAGGTGGAGATGTGCATGGACCAGATCTGGCCTGACGGAGGGTACTAGGGCCCGCGCCCGCATCACCCCTAGTACAGGATCAGCGCGATGAACTCCAGCGGCACGTCCCCGTCGTTGACGAGGCCATGCAGCTCGCCGTCGTTGCAGATGGTCGTGTCACCAGGACTGACCTTGACCAGCGTGCCATTGTCGTTGTACGTGCCGGTACCCTTGAGGAAGTAGAAGATCTCGTTGTCCCCCTCGTGGGTGTGCTCGCCTATGCTGTCCCCCGGCGCGAGGATCATGAGGTTGAAGAGTCGGCCCTTGCCATAGAGCTCCTCGACGCTCTCGCAGATCTTGTGCATCTCGACCTCGCCGTGACCGCCACGGATGCACTTGAACTCGATGGCCTGGTCCTCTCGCCTGCGAATCATGTGGGTCTCCTCTCCCCTTTGTCGCGGTAATCCCGATTGTCATACATCTGCCCAGAAGTATAGTTTGCACATGCCGGCCCGCACCTCGAGGGAATCACGCAGTGGCCGGATGATTTGGGGAGCCCCATCGTCCGCGACCGACGTATCATCAAGAGCATCAGGGGAATGGTCATTCGCCGCGCCGTCAACCTCCACGAGACGGTCCGGCGTCAAGGAGGGCAACCGTGACGGAGACGAGGCACGGAACGTTTGGCACCAAGGCGCTGGCAGCCGCGCTGGCACTGGCGCTTGGCCTGTTGGTGGCGGTCTCTTCCCTGCTCGCCCTTCCTCGCGCCGTCCAGGCAGACACCCCTCCCACCGAGACGGCTCGTCCTTCCACGTCTGGGCAGCTGGGCGTGAGCGGAACGCAGCTGGTCGACGCCGAGGGACGGCCCGTCGTCCTTCGCGGCGTGAGTCACGCGGGACTTCAACAACCTCGAGGACCTCTGGCGAAACGTCGCCTTCCGCATCGAGCGCACGGTACGGTAGCGGGTGCGCACATCACACGTCAGCTGGTGACGGCATCTGTCGGGGATGCGAAGGGAGCACGTGTGAGGGTTCCCTCGAGCATCTTGAGGTCGCCCGCCACCTTGATGAACGGGCGACCCCCAATGATGGCGGAATAGCGAGCGTACCCCGATTGGTAGAGGCAGTTCGTCGGGAACCCGTCGATTGATCGAATCGCATACACCCTCTCTGCCTGCGCGATGAGGAGCATGTTCACGAAGAGCATGAGCCGAACATGCTCGCCCAAGCCACGGTTGATGACGTTGCCCACACCCGTGGGGTCACAGATGGAAAAGCCACTCTCTGCCGCCGCCTGCAGAAACCTGACGCTGTCGGAGTAGACGACCACCGGGACATCGGAGTCCCGCTCGCATTTCGAGACCGTCTCGAGCACGGCGTCAATCAGGCGTTCCTGCTCGGCATCAGGCAATGGGGAGTTGTAGCTTGTCGCCTCGCTTTGACCGAGCGAGTTGACGAAGCGCGCGTTCACCACCGCATACCGCTCGGGCATCTCGATGTGGTCGATAGCATCTTGGACGAGGTCGCTCGGGCGGAACAGCTCCCAGAACAGCTTGCGCCACTCCTGCCTCCAGTTGGGGACGCCCGTCTTCTCGAGGATGTTGTTCCCACCGTATCTCCTGCAGAGATACTGCTTCCCCGGCTCGAACTCGGGAAGGTCGTCGAAGGGCATGACGTAGCTGAACTGCCTCTTCTGCCAGGGAAGCCAGCCGACCTCACTGGGTTCGGCCGACCAGTCCACCCTGTTGGGAACGAGGTAGTCGCGGATGTCAAACTCTGCCGTATGGATGAACTTGTAAGGCACCTCATTGCTACGAGCGAGGTAATACAGGCCAACGGCAGCCTTGAGCCGATCGGTCATGCCTCCACGACAGTTTCTGTCGTCGATGACGAAGTAGATGCCATCATGTGCCATCGCCGCGTACCATCCTCCTCATCGGAAGGGGCCAGCACCTCACTCAATGGGCTTCATCATACACCCCAAAGGGGGTGCCCCCGTCATCTGGGAGCACCCCCTTGCAAGCACCTATGTCCGAGCCTTAGAACCTCGCGTAGCGGTTGAGGTTCGCCTCGAGCTTGTCCACGAACTTCTTGCCCGTCTCGGACAGCTCCGTGCCGTTCTTGACGATGTAGCCAAGGTGGAGCCGGACGTCGGTCTCGAGTGGGACGGTGGTGAGGGCATTGCCGTCGGAGATGCCCACCAGGATGCCGCTCGTCACCGTGTAGCCGTTGAGCGCGACGATGAGCTCGGAGAGCGACGCGCGGTCGGTGCAGGCGATGCCCTTGCGACGGGACTCGGCGGCGAGGGCCTCCTCGGCCATGTAGGTGGGGGCGCCCTCCTCCTGCTCGAAGTAGATGTAGGGGTAGTCGTCCAGCTGGTCGAGCGTGAGGGAGCGGGCGTTGACCAGGGGGTGCGTGGCGGGCAGGGCCACACGCGGCGCCGAGTCCTTGAGCTCGACGAACGTGACGCCCGCAGCCGCAAACGCGGCCTCGAGCTCATCTGCCGTCGTGGTGGTCTCGACCAGGACGCCCAGCTCGCTCGCACCAGAGGCGACGTCGTCGATGACGCCCTGCGTGGTGCGGTCGCGAAGCGCGTACTCGTAGTCGTCGCCACCGTTGGACAGCACGACCGACGCAAAGGTCTGGACGTCAAACAGATAGTGCTGGCCAGAAACCGCGAACTTCGCCATGGCTACTCCCCCTTCTTCTCGGCGGCGTGTGCCTGCGCCTCGTGCAGGACCTCGACCGCCTCGGCCGTGGACGTGCGTTCGTCGATGAAGCGCTTGACCTTGTGCTCACCGGACGCGCCGAGCTTGCCGTTCTCGTACACGATAACACGCGCGGGACGCACGCCCGTGTGGGTCTTGAGGGCATTCTCGACGCGGGCCGCGATCTGGTCGAAGGGCTCGTCGGAGCCGAGGAAGCGCTCGACCGAGACCTCGTACTTGGTGGTGTGGTTCTCGTCGTACGCGCGGATGCGGTACTCGCCCGTGAGGCCCTTGTCCTGGCGCACGATGTACTCGATGTCGGAGGGGAAGACGTTGACGGCGCTGACGATGAACATCTCGTCCTTGCGGCCGGAGATGTGGATGCGCGCGTGCGTGCGACCGCACTTGCAGGTGGAGCGGTCGACCCAGCCGATGTCGCCGGTGGCGAAGCGGATCATCGGGCGGGAGCGCTTGGTGAGGGTGGTGTAGACCAGCTCGCCCTTCTCGCCGTCCGGCAGGACCTCGCCCGTCACGGGGTCGATGACCTCGACCAGGATCTGGTCCTCGATGATGTGCAGGCCATCCTTGTACTCGCACATGCCTGCGCAGGCGCCATAGATGTCGGAGAGGCCGAAGAAGTCGTAGACGCTCGCGCCCCAGATGTCCTCGATGGCCTTGCGCGTGGTCTCGATGGAGCCGCCCGGCTCGC
>CAMPCT010000131.1 GCA_946647055.1 uncultured Atopobium sp.
CCCCTGCCAGGACCGCCCGCTTGAGCAGGTCCATCTCGCCGAGCAGGCGCGCCGGCAGGACCGCAAGTCCCATGACCTCGATGAGGCCGATGTTCTCCTTCTTGATGTGGTGCAGCTCCGCGTGCGGGTGGAAGATGCCCAGCGGGTGCTCGTCGGAGGTGCGGTTGTTGCGGAGCACCAGGTCGAGCTCGTAGGCGGCGCCGCGCCTGCGCGCGATGGGCGTGATCGTGTTGTGCGGGGTGCCCTCGGTCTCGGCGAGCACGCCTACCGCCGCGTCGCTGTAGCCGCGCCATGCGGAGAGGATGCGGTCGGCGAGCTCGACGAGGCGCGCGGGGTCGTCGCAGTCCAGGCGGATGACCGACATCGGCCACTCCACGACGCCGGCCTGCACGTCCTCGAAGCCCGGGAACGAGACCTCCTCGCGGACGGACGCGCGCGCCATCGCGAACTCGTAGCGGCCGCCCTGGTAGTGCTCGTGTGTGAGGATGGAGCCGCCCACGATGGGCAGGTCGGCGTTGGAGCCCACGGTGTAGTGCGGGAACGTCGTCACAAACTCCAGCAGTCGCACGAAGGTCTTGCGCTCGATGCGCATGGGCCGGTGCTCTTCGGAGAGCACGATGCAGTGCTCGTTGTAGTACACGTAGGGGCTGTACTGCAGGAACCACGGCTCGCCGGCGAGCGTGAGCGGGATGAGACGGATGGTCTGACGCGCGGGGTGGTCGAGCCTGCCCGCATAGCCCGTGTTCTGCGGGCAGAGCAGGCAGCGCGGGTAGGCGTCCTGCCGCTTGGTGAGGGCCGCCGCGATCGCCTTGGGGTCCTTCTCGGGCTTGGAGAGGTTGATGGTGATGTCGAGCTCGCCGTAGGGAGTGGCCGCCTTCCACTTGCGGTCGCGCGCGACGCGGTACGAGCGGATGTAGTCGCTGTCGAGCGCGAGGCGGTAGAACCAGTCGGTCGCCTCCCTGGGGTCCCCCTCGTAGCGCTGCCAGAACCCGCGCACGACCTCGCTCGGCCGCGGCGTCACGCAGCCCATGAGGCGCGTGTCGAGCAGGTCGCGGCTCGCGATGCCGCCGTCGATCACCCCGCGTGCGACCGCATCGTCGAGCAGCGCGGCGAGAACGCCCTCAAGAGGCGGGACCTCGCCCTCCGCAAAGGCCCTTTCGAGCGGGTCAAAGCTGTCGTCCGCCTCAAGCCGCAGGGCGTCAAGCAGCTGGTTTGCCGCGTAGGCGCGGTCCTCGGCCCCTATCAGCCCACGGTCCTGCGCGTAGTCGACAAGGGCGAGGAGCGCCTGGTAGACATGGTCAAATGCCTGTGCCGTCATGTCGGTCACTGCCTTTCTTACACACGTTCTAGAAGATAGGTGTAGGAGCGGTACTCCCCCGCCTTCATGGCAAGGGGCAGGGGGATTCCCATTTCCATGAGCGCGTCTGCCTCAAAGACGTCCCCGCGCACCACGTCTTGGTAGCGCGCACCAGGCGTGAGGCCGCGAGGAACCACAAAGCGCGGGATGCCGTAGCCATGAGTCTCGAGCACGACCGCGCTCACCATTGCCTGGCTCCCGTCAGGCGCCACCTGCTCCCAGGCGCATAGGGGCTCGGTCAGGGGGTTGGTCAGGCGATGGTAGGTCCCCTGTTGTACGAGCGGGGCGATGCGGTGATGCCACGTCACCTGCTCGCGGATCTTCGCACGCGTCTCATCGGAGAGCTCCTTGAGGTCCAGCTCGTAGCCAAAGGTCCCGGCGCCCGCCACGGTCGCCCTCGTGCCGAGGCTCGTCATGCGCCCCGACATCTCGTTGGGGCAGGCGGAGACATGGGCGCCGACGGCAGAGCACGGGTAGCCGAACGACGTCCCGTATTGGATGGTGAGGCGGTCGACGGCATCGGTGTTGTCGGAGCACCAGATCTGCGGCGTGTAGTACAGCATGCCCGCGTCAAAGCGGCCACCCCCACCGGCGCAGCCCTCGATGAGCAGCTGGGGATAGCGCTCGTTCACCCGCTCGAGCACCGAGTAGAGCCCCAGGATGTAGTCGTAGAGCACCTTGCCCTGGTCGCTCGCCACGCGCGAGTAGACGTCCGTGATGAGACGGTTGTAGTCCCACTTCAGGTAGGCGACGGGACCCTGGTCGAGCACACCGCAGATCTGCGCGAAGACGTTGTCGCACACCTCGGGGCGAGACAGGTCGAGCACGAGCTGGTTGCGCCCGAGCACGGGCGACTTGCCGGGAATGACGAGCGCCCAATCGGGATGGGCGCGGTAGAGGTCCGAGTCCTCGCTCACCATCTCGGGCTCCATCCAGATGCCAAACTGCAGGCCCACGTCATTGATTGCCGCAATGAGCTGCGTCAGGGTTCCTCCAAGCTTCCCCTCGTTGACCCGCCAGTCGCCGAGGCTCCTCCTGTCGTCGTGGCGATTGGCAAACCAGCCGTCGTCCACCACCAGCAGCTCGATGCCCACCTCCTTCGCCAGCCGGGCGAACTCCACCAGACGGTCTCCGTCGAAGTCGAAGTAGAAGGCCTCCCAGCTGTTGATGAGCACGGGACGCACGCGGTCGCGCCAGTAGCCACGGCATACGTGCTCGCGCACGCACCGATGCAGATTCTGCGACAGCCGTCCGAGCCCCTCGGCCGAGTAGCTCATGATGACCTCGGGAGCCACCAGTTGCTCGCCTGGCTCAAGCGGATAGGAGAACAGCTCGTCGGAGAGCCCTAGCTGCAGGCGCGTCTGGCCGTACTGGTCGCGCGCCACCTCGCCCTTGAAGCTTCCGCTGTAGGCGAGCTCCATCGCCCAACAGCGCCCTGCCGTCTCGGATGCCTCGCGGTCCGCCAGCAGCAGGAAGGGATTCTGCTGGTGCGAGGACGATCCCTTTGCGCTGTCGACCACGTACGAGAGCTGGCTCACGGGCGTGCGCACGGGAACGCGCTCCATGCCGTGGCGACCCGCCAGAGAGATGAGGTCGAAGTCGCCGTGGACGAAGTCGAGGCAGGCGCTTTGCACCTTCTCCACCGTCAGGCGCCCCTCGCCTGTGTTGCGCACGATAGCGGCGCGACAGATCACGTCCAGGTGCGGGAGCACGCCATACAGCAGCTCTACCTCAAGGCCCAGGCGATCGTCCGACAGCACGACCGAGAGGGTCTGGGCGTCGTCAGCATCGGAATCCGCGTAGACAGCCGGAAGGCCCTGCAGGCCATACTTTCCCGAGCGAATCTCGTGGCGCGCATAGCGGAGGTCGCAGCCAAAGGCTCCCTGCGCGTCGCGCACCACGAGCAGGGGGCTGCGCATGTCGCCGGCACCCTGCACGGGAAACTCCTGCGGGAGGAAGTCGAGCGAGTAGCTGCGGTCGTCGGCCTTCTCGTAGGGCGAGGCGGACGTGCCACGGTCGAAGCGGGAGGGCAGGTACGTGAGCGTCCCCTCGGTGCGCCTCCCGTAGTAGAGGTGCAGCAGGTTCCCAATCTCGTCGACCTGCATCTGATAGGTGGTGCCGTCGGTGTGGATGGTGAGCGTCTTGGCGCGCTCGTCAAAGATGATGGGCATGAGGTCTTCCTTACCTGTGCCGATGGTGGATAGATGAGTCCGTCTTGCAGGGACGAGGTACGTCTCGAAGCCCCTCTCGGTCGCACCAGGAAGCCGTGCGACGGACAGAACACGGGGATGCTCGCGAGAGGAGCCACGAGGCGCACCTCGCCCAGAGGCGGGGCCGGCCGGAGCCGGCCCCGAGGGAGGGAAGGGCAGGTGTTACTTGACCGCGCCATTGACGACGCCGTTGATGATCTGCTTCTGCGCAAACAGGTAGAAGATCAGGATGGGCAGCAGGGCCAGCAGGTACGACGCGAAGGCGAGGTTGTAGTTTGTTCCGAACTGCGTCTGGAAGGTGAGCTGCGCGAGCGGCAGGGTGTTCATGCCGCCACCGCTCATGATGACCAGCGGGGTCATGACGTCGTTCCAGGTGCCCAGTGCAGTCAGCACGGCCACGGTGGCATGCATGGGCTTCATCAGCGGGAAGATGACCTGCCAGAAGGTGGTCCAGGTGCTGGCGCCGTCCACACGCGCGGCCTCCTCGAGCGCCACGGGGATGTTCTTGAGGTAGCCCGAGTAGAGCATCACGTTCATGGGCATGTAGAACACCAGGTAGCAGCAGATGACGCCCACGAGGTTGTCGATGTGCATCTGGGCGGTCTGCTTCACGAGCGGCATCATCAGGATTGCGAAGGGCACGAACATGCCACTGGTGATGTAGTAGTACGCCAGACCAAAGAACTTGTTGGAGTCCTTCATGCGACCCACGGCATAGCCGGCTACCGAGTGGATGAGGATGGTGAGCACCATGGTGATGGCCGTGATCAGGAAGCTGTTGCCCAGCGAGTGCCAGAAGTCGGTGACCTCCATGGCCTGACGAAAGTTCTCCAGGCTCCAGTGGGCGGGCAGTGACAGAATGCCCTGGATCGAGTTGGTCATCTCGCTCGGCTGCTTGAAGGCGATGACGATAGTCATGTACAGGGGAAACGCGACGGTGATGAGGCCCAGGATGAGCAGGATGGTAATGGGCCAGTTATAGCGCTCTTTGACTTTCTCAGGCATTACAGCTGCTCCTCTCGGCTGCTCAGGAAGCGCGTCTGCAGGACGGAGATGGTGACGATAAGGATGAAGAAGATGACGGCGTTGGCGCTCTGGAAGCCAAACTGGCCGCCTGCCATGCCGTTGTTGTAGATGAGGAACGAGATGGACTCGGTGGACTGCGCCGGGCCGCCGTTGGTGAGGGCCATGATCTGGTCGAACACCATCATGAAGTTCTTCATGCAGAGCACCATGTTGATGGTGAAGAAGGGCATGATGAGCGGGAAGGTGAGGTAGCGGAACTGGTTCCAGCCGGTGGCGCCGTCAAGCGAGCCTGCCTCGTAGACGTCCTCGGGCACCGTCTGCAGGCCCGAGATGTAGATGATGGTGTTCATCGCGATGGACTGCCAGGCGCACACGATGACGATGGCGACCCAAGCCCACTTGGCGTCGGCCAGGATGGAGGTCGTGTTGGTGAGGAACGGCACAATGTAGGTGAAGAAGTAGTTGAAGATGTAGCCCACGACGAGCGACCCTAGGATGTTGGGGATGAAGTACATGCCGCGCAGTGCGCTCTTGAACTTGATCTTGCTGTTGAGCGCCAATGCCATGGCCAGGCTGATGACGTTGACCGCCAGCGTGGAGACCAGCGCGAGCTTGAAGGTGAACAGGTAGGAGTTGCCCACGCGCGCGTCCTGGAACAGGTCGATGTAGTTGCGCAGACCCACCATGTCGTAGCCGCCAAATCCGCGGAAGTTGGTGAAGCTGTAGAAGAAGCCCCTCAGAAGCGGGAGCGTGTTGAAGCAGAAGAACAGGATCAGAATCGGGATGAGCATGAGGTAGTAGGTCCTCTGCCTTTTGTCGCCCATGGTCGTACCTCCTTACCCTTGTGTCGCGTAGTAGTCTTGGACCTTCTGGATGATGTCGCGGTTGTAGCGCGTCCAGTCGGAGTCGAACTTGGCGAGGAACTTGTCCACGTCGCCGTCAATGAGGAAGGTCTGGATCTGCGCGTCGACCGACATCTCGGAGGGGTAATAGTGGTCCTGGAAGTCGGCGGTGCGGCCCTCGTCGATGAACTCGCGCATGCCGTCGAGCACGTCGGGCAGCTCAAAGTCGCCCTCGACGCAGGGCACGGCGTTCTGCTCGTCAACATAGGTCTGGAGATTCTCCTGCGCGATGAGGAAGCGGATGACCTCGAAGGCTGCTTCCTTGTTCTGGCAGCCAGCCGTCACGCAGAACTGCAGGTCAACACCAGAGTTGAGGATGCGGTCATCGGCGTTCTCTACGGCGGGCATCACGAAGGAGTCGATGTCCATGTCGGGGTTGACCGAGCGAATCTGCGGCACGGCGTAGGAGCCGATGGTGTACATCGCGCTCTCGCCGTTGGCGAAGGCCGTGCAGGCATCGTTGTAGCCGTAGGCAAAGGGGCCGTCCTCGGCGTACTGCAGGAGCGCATACTCCTTCTCGGCCACCTCGCGGTAGTGCTCCGTGAAGGTGGTGGTGCCGGCGTTGACCTGCTGGCAGACGTCGGAGGGAGCGAGCTCGATGGCCAAGGCGTTCCACGGGGCGAGCGTGGTCCAGGTGTCCTTGAAGCCCAGGTAGAGCGGCAGGATGCCAGCGGCCTTGATGGTCTCGCAGAGCTTGGTGAACTCGCTCCAGGTGGTGGGGATGTCCCAGC
>CAMPCT010000132.1 GCA_946647055.1 uncultured Atopobium sp.
CTACGCCTGCTTGGCAGCAGCGGCGGCGGCGAGCATGCGCGGCTTCATCCAGTCGGCCGCGAAGGCGCTGGCGGAGTCGTCCATGTCGGTGACGCAGTGGGAGTTGGTGTCGTACTCCGCGTAGTACTTGTCCTCGGAGGAGCACATGTCGTAGATGCGCTTGGCACCCTCGACGCCCAGGATGGGGTCGATCTTGGAGTGGATGATGAGCAGCGGCTTGGTGATCTTGTGCAGCTGGTCGGTCACGTCCTGCTCGGTGGACATGCGGCTGGCGAGCTCGATGTCATCGGTGCCAAACTTGGGCATGAAGCCATAGAGGTAGAAGTTCTCCTTGCCGGCCCAGGGGTGCTTGGTGAGGGTATCGTTCTTGTCGGTGCCGCCGCGGACGATGACGCCGCAGATGTCATCGTTGAGCGCACAGGCGGCCTGCGTGGCGAGGAAGCCGCCGTAGGAGATGCCGTAGAGGGCGACCGTGTCGCCGATGCGGTCGTCGGCACGGACGAAGTCGATGACCGCCTTCACGGAGTCGACGAAGTTGTCGACGGTGAGGTGCATCTGCTTGTAGTAGAGCGAGGTGCCCTGACCGGGGCCGTCGAAGGTGATCACGGGGATGCCACGGTCATAGAAGTACGCCGCACGGGGGAAGTTCTCTTCGGCGAAGCCGGTGGCACCGGCAATGAAGACCAAGACCGGCGTGTCGGGGTCGCAGCCATCGGGGATGGCAAGGTAGCCCTGCATCTCCTTGCCCTCGAAGGGAATGGAGACGACCTCGAGGTTGACGTCATCGCGAAGGGCGTACCAGCGCTGGAAGCTCTCGGGGACCTTGGCATAGACCTCGAGCTTCTCGTCGGTGATGCCGGCGATGCCGTAGTCGGCCACACGGTAGCAGGCACTCGCGCGACCAAAGAGGTTGCGGGCGGTCTCGCGGTGACCCAGGGCGAGCTGCTCCTCAGCCTCGGCGTAGCGACGGTCGCCGATCTCGACGCCGACCTTGACGAAGTCCTCGCGGTCCTCCTCAGGGGTGAGGATGAAGGTCTGGCCGACGCACTCGCAGTTGCACTCGGTGCGCTTGGTGAGCTCGATCCAATCCTCGGGGTTCATGCCGCTGCCAAGCATACGGCCGGGGTTCTGAGCTGCGGGACGGGGACGGATTGCCATGACATGCTCCTCTCGGTTGGGGTGCCGCCTCCTTGTGGCGGCTGTTGTCGTACAACGTACGATAGTTGTTATAGTCGTTAGAAGTCGTACATCGTACGGGTTTCGTACATTGTACGGGTGAACGGTAGGAATCGTACGGTGTACGGTTAATGAGGCCAAAAAGTACCTCGTAACGCGCAATTGTTTTGTGTACCCTCATGTCTCGCTTGACGAGCGTCGTGCATTTGCTATAGTGAACAAGCTTGCTTTGCGAGCCAGATGGCTGGGTAGCTCAGTTGGTAGAGCAGCGGACTGAAAATCCGCGTGCCGGGGATTCGAATTCCTCCCCAGCCACCATGACTTCTTCGGACGCGCTTCGGCGCGTCTTTTTTTGCCTCTCCTCCATTGCTCTCGCAGACGTCAGGCGCCGCCGAGGAGATCGATTCTTACACGAGAGATTCCTATATTGGAATAGTAGCAGTTGGCCCCGTGACTCAAATACACCTCGTGTGGTCCGCGGCAAGTCACGAACCACACGAGACGAAATCGGGGCAATCCGACAACTGCAGATATTCCGTATTGGGTATCTCTCGTGTAAGAATTAGCCCGCAGAAGCCTTCTCGAGAGCTCCTTCCCTACTGGGAAGCAAGCCACTTGCGCGGCGACATCCCCATGATCGACGCAAATGCGGCAGAAAACTTGGATGGATTGGCATATCCCACGCGCGTCGCGGCGACGCCCACCGTACAACCCTCCTCGAGCAGCATCCTCGCGGCGTTCTCGATGCGAAGGCGACGATACCAGGTATAGACGGGGCAGCCAAAGGTCGCCCGAAAGGCCTCCTTGAGGGTGGTCTCCGAGACGCAGAGTGCCTTTGCCAGCGACGCGATGGTCTGTGGTCTGGAGAGATCCTCCTCCATCAGCGCCTTCGCCTGCTCTGCAATGCGTACCTGCATGGCCCTTGGCATGGAACCCCCAATTCGCAAAATGCACGCACGCCTTCGATGCAAGGAAGGAGGAACATCGAGGGCGTGCGTGCTTCTGGTTGGTCTGGACAAGAGCAGGGAGAGGGGTCTGCTTTGTCCCAGACAGTGGAACACGGGCACTCGTTAGCCCAAACGGTCAAAATGTTCGCTTGGTCTAACTAAGTGAGACTATATGCCATGAGTTAACCTAGTGCAACTCTATACACAAGATGGTAACAAATTCCTACTTGGAGATAGGAGATAGACCCGCGATGGCTACGCCCTGACCTCGACCACGCCTGACCAGTCAGTCACCTTGCGGAAGGTGACGCCGGGAAGGGCCTGGGCAAGCTCGTCGGCGACGCAGTAGAACTCCTCGTCGTCCCAGTCCTCACCCGCCACCTCACGCGCCGCGATGAGGTCGGCCCTGGTCGCAAATGCCACGTCGCCAATCAGGACGGCGCCACCCGGCTCGAGCAGGCCCAGCAGGCGACCAAGCAGCCCGGCCTTCTCGGCATCGGGGATGTGGTGGATGGCATAGGTGCTGATGATGGCCCTAAAGCCACTCCCCCACTCTGCCGGAATCTCGTCGCGCAGGTCCGCGAGGTTGAGATGTGCCGTCGGCACGCGCATCTCGGCGAGGGCGAGCATCTGCTGTGCGGAGTCGACACCATAGACCTCGCAACCAGCGTCGGCAAGCTCCTTGAGGAGGATGCCGGGGCCACACCCAAGGTCGAGCACCTTGGCGCCAGCCTCGGGACGGGCGAGCTCCCTCACCAGGTCCATGACCTGCGTGCGACCGCCAAAGGGATAGCCTCCCGCAGCCTCCCACCGTGCCACGTCGCTCTCGTAGTCGATTGCCCAGTCCTCGAACTCCTCGACACCGTACATGGGATCCCCCTAGCCAAAGATGTTGATCAGGACCTGAATCACGATGGTGCCCACGAAGTAGATGCCAAGGCGAGGCACGAGCTCCTTCATCGCGTAGTCGCGGAACAGCTTGTCGGCTTCCTGCGTGGTGGTGGTCTCCGCCTTCGCCTGGCGACGCAGGGCGAACATGATGTAGGCGATAGAGACGATGTTGCCCAGCTGCCAGGCACCACCGATGAAGGTGAGCAGGAGCTGCGGGTTGAAGAAGGTGGAGTCCATGGTGCCTCCTCGTCTTGGGTGAATGGAACCGTGGGACTGGGCTAGCCCGTGTTCTGTAGGCCTGCGGCGACACCGGACACGGTGCAGAGGATGAGGAACGTGAGACGTTCGCGCTGGTCGGCCGTGATGCCCTCACGCTCGCGCAAGGCTTGCAGAGCAAGCGCCTGGGTGATGGAGAGCGCGTCGACAAAGGGCAGGCGGGAGCGAACCACGGGACCAAGGACCCGGCGGTGCTCGAGTGGCCATGCCCCCTGGACGATGCGCAGAACCCATTCGCGCGTGAGGCGCATCTCGCCAAGGACCTTCTCGGTGAGGTCGGGCCTGTCACCCATGGAGAGGTACATCTGGGCGATGCGGTCGTCCGTCTTGGCGAGCGACATCTCGATGTTGTCGATGAAGGTCGTGAAGAGCGGCCACTCCGCGTAGGCGCGGCGCAGGAGCTCGACGTCACCGAGCGCCTCGCAGGCCGTGCCCAGGCCATACCAGGCAGCCAGGTTGATGCGTGCCTGGGACCACGAGAACACCCAGGGGATGGCGCGCAGGTCGTCGAGGGTGCTCACGGCACCCAGGCCGCGCTTGGCAGGACGAGAGCCTATGGGCAGCAAGCCCACCTCGGCGATGGGCGTGACCTGACCAAACCAGCTGGCGAAGTCCTCGCTGTGGATGAGGTCGAGGTAGCGGGCACGCGAGGACTCGTCGAGCGTGACCGCCATGTCGCGATAGCGCTCGTTGGTGCTGGTGTTGACGTCCTCGATCCTGGGGCTCGCCTGGAGCAGCGTCGCCGCGGCAACCGACTCCACGTGGCGGCGCGCCAACGTGGGGTTGCCGTAGCGCGCGAAGATGACCTCGCCCTGCTCAGTGAGCTTGAAGCGGCAGTTGACCGATCCGGCGGGTTGCGCGAGGACGGCATGGTTCGCCGGGCCGCCACCACGACCGACGGCACCGCCGCGCCCGTGGAAGAGCGTGAGGTCGATGTCGTTGCGCTGGGCCCATGCGGCTATCGACGACTGCGCGGCATGGAGGGCGAGCGTGGCGGAGGTGGGACCCGCGTCCTTCGACGAGTCGGAGTAGCCGAGCATGACCTCGAGCTTGCGACCGGTCTGGTCGAGGCGGCGCTGCACCTCGGGAATGCGGATGATCTCGTCGAGGATCGAGACGCTCGCCTCGAGGTCCTCGAGCTGCTCGAACAGCGGGATGACGTCGAGCGTGGGCACGTCGTCCTCGTGGGCGAAGGCAAGTCGCGCGAGCTCGTAGACGTTCGCCACGTCCTGTGCGGACTTCGAGAAGCTCACGATGTAGCGACGGGCAGCGGCCACGCCACAGCGGCGTTGGATGGTCCCGATGGCGCGGAAGGTCTCGAGCACCTCGACCGTCATGGGATCGAGTGCGCCGTCGCGCCCGTGCTCGCGGATGTCGGCGAGGGCACGCGCGTGGACGACCGAGTGCTGGCGGAACTCCATCTCGACCAGGTGGAAGCCAAAGGTCTCGACCTGCCAGATGAGCTTCTGCAGGGGACCATAGGCCGCACGGGCTGCCCCACCCTGGGCAAGCGAGCGCTGCACGACGCGCAGGTCGGCAAGGAGCTCGTCGGCGTTGGCATACATGAGGTCGGCCGTGCGCGTGAGGGTGGCCTCGAGGCGTGCCGCCATGACGAGCATAGAGGCACGGTGCGGCTCGCTCTGCGAGATTGCCAGCGCGTCGTTGGTCATGACCTCGCTCATCTCGACCTGGTGCTTCCAGAGGTCGAGGAGCTCGCGGGAGGCGGGCGTGGTGCCCACCTCGACCGTGAGGTTGCGTCCGACGCGGCGGGTCTCCTCCGCGAGACGCCCCACGATGTGCAGGCGGTACTTCTCGGCGACCTTGCGACTCACCTTTGCCGTGACGAAGGCATTGCCGTCGCGGTCCGAGCCAATCCAGCTGCCAGGATGGAAGAATGCGGGGCAGACGGGCTTGGCACGACCGGCGTCCTTGCCGAGCAGCCAGTTGTCGAAGCGCCGGTAGACCTCTGGCACCATGTCGAAGAGCGTGGCGTCGAGGATGTCGATGACGGTGTCGGCCTCCTCCACCGGGCTGGGCTTCTTCCAGGCGATGGGCGACGTGCGCACAAGGGCGTCGATCTCCTGGAGCATCTGGCGCTCGTTCTCGACGAGCTCGGCCCCGCCCAGCTGCGGGTGAAGCTCGAGCAGGTCGGCAATGCGACGGATCTTGCCCTCGACGGCCTTGCGGCGTGCCTCCGTGGGATGGGCGGTGAAGACCGGATGGAACTCGAGGCGCAAGAGCAGTTCTCGCGCACGGTCGGGCCCGCACTCGCGCACGAGCTCGGCGTAGGCGACGGTGAGCTCGTTGCTCGGGTCGACCTCTGCGGTGGGCTCGACCGCCCGCTCGCGCGTGCGGAGCGACTCGACGCGATAGCTCTCCTCGGAGATGTTCGCCAGATGGAAGAAGGAGGCGAAGGCGCGCGTCACCAGCTGGGCATCCTCGGTGGAAAGCTCGTCGACGAGCCGCACCGCCTCCTCGAAGGGCTGGCGGGCGGCCTCGTCGTCAAGGTCGTTCGCACCAATGGCATGGGCGAGGAGCTCGTCGAAGGTCGCGCGCAGGCGCGGGTCGAGCTCGTCGAGCACCTGGCGCTCCAGGCGCAGGAAGAGTTCCATGCGGTCGCGCAGGCTCTGCGGGATGCGCGGGTCTGTGAAGGTCGGGGTCGACATGCTAGCCCCTCTCGGTTGGCTGAACAAAGGCAACAGGTACCTTTGTCCAGTGTGCCTAACGAAGCCTGAGGGCGACCTCCTCGAGCTGCTCGTCCGTGACGGCGCTCGGGGCGTCGCTCATGAGGTCACCGCCGCTCGTGGTCTTGGGGAAGGCCATGACGTCGCGGATGGAGTCGGAGCCGGTCAGCAGCATGCACACGCGGTCGAGGCCGAGCGCGAAGCCGCCCATGGGAGGCGCGCC
>CAMPCT010000133.1 GCA_946647055.1 uncultured Atopobium sp.
AGCCGCCGTTCGCGGCGGGGGTCACGTAGTAGGCGATGTTGTCGGCCCAGAAGGTCGACGGCTCGCTGCCCTCGCGGGAGAGGTCGAGCGAGACGGCGCCGGGGAGGGCGACGGGGGTATCGTAGGTGCCGTCGGTCTTGATGACGGCGTAGTAAGCCTTGGCGAGTCCGAAGCGGACCTTGGAAAGCTCGGCCATGGTGGCCTCCTTACTCTTCTCTGTTGTGGTAGGTGAAGTCGTACTGCTGGATGTGGCAGACCTCAGACTCTGACCAGATGCCCGTCTCGTCGGGCACGCAGCCGAGGGAGAGGATGGCGTCTCGTATCAGGGCCTCGGTGGCCGAGTCCGACGCCTTCTCGAACAGCTCCACGTGGAAGCGCGGCAGGCTCGCGTAGACTATGCCGTCCGCGACGAAGCCGCCCACCGACTCCTCCGAGTAGACGAAGAAGGGCGGAGCGGGGGACTTCCCCACTGGGTACGCGTCCTGACGGCCTGGGATGCCCGTCGCGACGAGGGCTTGGTACACCTTGGACTTCGCGCTCATCGCAGCTCCCTCGCTATGTACTCGCCGAGGTTCTCGCGCACGAACCTGAACGCGTATTCGGCGGCTGGCTTGACGTGCTCGAACGCCCTCGTATGGCCTCCGCCTATCTTGGCGTGGCCCTTTTCGAGCAGGTGCGGGAGGCCTGGCTTGCGCGAGTAGATGTGCCCCTCGACGCCGCCCCTGCCCCGCAGCGCGCGGTAGGTGACGTTCGCGCCGTACTCCCAGCCGTACGCCTTGGCGTTGGCGCGCCACTGGTCGCGGCCCTCGCGCGCGCCGTCGTGCACGAGCTGGAACACCGCCTCGTCGGCAGCGTCCGCTATGTCGCCGAGAATCTCGCCGAGCGCGGCGGCGAACTGGTCCTCCTCGACCCACAAATGCTTACCCATTGTCGTTCCTAGCGTGGGTGGCGTAGGTGAGGATGGTGTTGTCGCCGCGCATCGTTGAGTAGCTGAGGTCGTACTCGCGGCCCTGGTAGACCGCCTGCGTCTCGCCGTGGTAGTCAACGGTCCGAACCTCGACCTGCAGCTCTGGCTTGGGGCCGAGCTGCGCGGCGGTGGCCCACGTCTCGATGCCGATGGAGCGTACGTTGCAGAACACCTGCGTGTCCACGGGCTCGCCCTCTATCTCGGCGCCCTCGTCCGTGACCACCATGTTGGTCTCCACGTCACGGAGCGTTATGACCGAGTCCCAGCGCACCTGCATCCACCTCCTCCTCGTCCGTCTCGTAGACGGCGTTGAAGCGGCTGTTGAGCAGCGAGCACAGCATGGAGTCGTAGGACTCCATGAAGCGCTCCGCCTCGTCGTTGTCGTAGCCGTAGTTGGCCTTGGCGTAGGTGATGATGGCGCGCTTCGCCATGACGGGGAGCGCGGTCTCGTCTATGTCGTCGACCGAGAACGACGGGTCCATCGGGTCGGTGCCGAGCCACGTGGTGGACACGCCCTTGTTCGCCATGTCGAACACGGCGGCGGCGATGAGGTCCGAGACCTCGGAGTCGGTGGCGTCGTGCCCAACCCTGAGCGTGACCTTGACGTCTTCGAGCAGGGACACGGCGACCACCTTCCTATTCCGTTGTGTCTGCCTTGGGCTTGCGCGCACGGGGTGCGCGCTTGGCGGGCGCCTTCTTGGGTGCCTCGGGGGTCACGGGAGCGCCCGCGACCTCGACCAGCACGGCCCCCTCGGGGGCCTTGCCGTCCTCGAAGCGCCAGAACACGCCGCGCCACTTGTATGTGCGCAGCATTACTAAGCCGCCACGGTGATGTCCACGAAGCCAGCGGGACGACGGACAGCCAGCTTCTCGCGGCACTCGGCGCGGACGGTCATCAGGTTCTTGATGAAGTCGTCCTGGTCCGTGTTGGTGGCCTCGACGGTGACGCCCTCGGCCTTGGAGACCAGCGACGCGCAGGTGTCGAACGCGCCGACGACCACGTGGTTGGCGGTGAGCTGGTTGGAGAGCACGATGGGGAGGTTCCACACGTTCTCGCCGTGCAGGGCCGCGAAGTAGCCGCCGCCGTAGTAGCGGTTCTCGCCGTCCTTTCCGATGCGGAGAATCTTCCAGATGTCGGGGGTCATGACGATGGCGTTGGCGGTGCGGCCAGAGTAGGTCATGACATCAGCGATGGCATTTGCAATCTCGTCGGCGATGGCGACTGCGGTGCGGGTGACCGCCGTGGTGCCGCCGATGGTCTGGATGCCAGAGGTGCCGAGCAGGCCGGTGATGACCTTGGCCTGACGCTTGAGGTTCAGCTCGTAGGTCAGACGGCCATTGATGGCGCTGGCGAGGTAGCCGTAGTCGTCGATGTACTCGTCCGACTCCTTGATGTAGGCCGCGACCTTCTCAAGGGTGACGGTGACCTGCGTGGGGTCGGCGAAATGGATGCGCGACTTTGCGGCACCCTCGGCGATGGAGTCGGCGATAGTGCCCTCCATTGCGCCCTCGACAAAGTAGACGAGGGTGTTACCCTCGATGGTCTCGTGGCCAATGAGGTTCAGGACGCCCATGGACTCGCGGACGCCCTCGACAACGTTGGTGTCATAGGTGGTGATGGCCTGGGTGGCCTGTGCGAGCGCCGGAGTGCCCTGCACGTCGGTGGCGGCGCGGGCGAACGGCGTGGCCACGAGGTGGAAGGACTTGGGGTGACCGTCGCGCTTGACGAGGTCCACGAAGTGCTCGCCGAGCGAGCGGGCCTGTGCGGGCATGGTAGCCGCCTCCTCTGCATGGGTGTTGGTCGCGACGGTGGCGATGGACTCGACGGTCTTGCCGCCACCATTGATGACGAGCTGGCGCTTCTCGGCGTTCAGGGCCGCGACGCTGGCGCGGTGCTCGTCCTCGGCCTTGTACAGGTTCATCTCGGAGTCGATGGACTCCATCTGCTCAAGGGTCGCGTCCTCGGGCAGGTTGGCGGAGAGTTCGAGGACCTCCGCGCGGCGGGCGACGTAGGCCTCGCCGTCCATGCGGCGCAGCTCGACCGCGCCCATGGGGGTGAACTCGGAGATATTCATCCAAGTCCTCCTTACTTCTGCATCTGCATTGACTTGGCCCTCAGCTCCATGCGCTTACGTCTAAGCTCATTGGCAGCCTTGGTGGCCTCTAGCGCGCTTTGAAGTCGCTCCGCCTCAATCCTCTTGATCGCTCCGTCAAAATAGGAACGCGCACTTATCTCCGTGTTTGGGTCGGCCGGAAGGGAGACGCACGAGACGTCATAGATGCGGTCGACCTTGTGGATGATGGACGTGAGCTTGCGCTCGTCCTCGTCGTAGACTTCCTCGACCTCGTCCCAGTCGGGCATGAAGGCCCATGACATGCGGGTGATGAGCTCCGCGTCGATGTCCTCGTAGATGGAGCGCGAACTGGTGGTGCTGCCGAGGTCTGCGGCCATGAACAGGCCGTGCAGCTGCGGCTCCACGAGGAGCGTGTCGTTGCTCATGCGGGCATACACGCGCCCGCTGTGGTCGAACTGGAAGATCACGTCGCCCATGTCGCAGTCACGGAACGCGTCTGGGTCGATTACCTCCCAGTACTCCACGTCGCCCCACTTGTAGAGCATGTACGGGTCGTTGAACGTCGAGGCGTAGCCCTCGACGTAGTAGTCGGAGTCGAAGCGCTTCTCGGCACCCGTGGAGACGGGGGCGAGCGGCGTCAGGAGCGACCTATATTGGCGCTCGTGCGGCTTTGCTGGCATCTCTGCCTCCTAAGTTGTTAGACGTCTGCTTTTTCGACTGCGCCGTAGGCGTCGGCGTCGTTGTATATCTGGTCGTCGCCCCCGAGGTCGAAGTCGGGGTCGTCCACGGGGTCTGGCGTCGGCAGGCCCTCGCGGCCTCCCGACGAGAACACCACCGTGCCGCTCGTGTCCATCTGGAAGAACTCGCCGCGCACCATGAACACGTCCATGCCAGGGAGCGGCGACAGGTCGAGGATGGCGCGGCCCTCGTTGACGGTCATGATGCCGTACGAGGTCATGTCGCGGACGATGTTGCGCTTGGTGGCGGCTGAGACGAACTGCAGCCTGTCCGAGCCGAACCAGATGCGGTTCGGCGAGTTGGACTGCGTGACCATCCTGCGCGAGAAGCACGTCTGCGTGAGCCCCTCGGAGAGGTGCAGGAAGAACGTCTCGACCTTGCCCTCGTAGTAGGAGTCCCACTTGGCCTCGTCGGCCTTGTTCTGCAGGATGTCCTCGTTGGCGCCGAAGTAGTAGAACACGTGCTTGTCGATGCGCTCCATCTCGTCGGTCGAGATGGTGTACGTCGACGCCTTGACCTGCTGCACGTCGGCGAAGGTCGAGTCGTAGGTCATCAGCACCGTGTCGTTGTCGGTGAAGTTGCGCGCGTAGAACTCGTCGCGCTTGCGCTTCTGGTCCTCGGGCGCGACCTGCCCGACGATCTTGCCGATGAACTTTATCTTGCCGCCGATCTCGATGGCGTTGTTCTCGGCCTGCACCTGCTTGTTGAGCAGGTCCATGGTGGCCTGCAGGTTGTTCGGCGTGCCGAAGTAGTCGCTGAGGTACTGGTACTTGGATATGCAGCACACGTCGGACGCGGGGAACGCCATGCGCTCGCCCGTCCTCAGCGTGAAGCGGACCCACATCTCGCCGTCCACGTCCATCAGCTCGGTGTAGTCGGGCTTGAGCGGGAACAGGCCGTTGGTGAAGCCGTTCTCGTCGTAGGTCGGGATGACGAACGCCGTGCAGTCCACCTCGTAGATGGTGGCGAGGCGGTACAGGAAGCGCGGCCACGTCATGAAGTCGTTGGGCCAGCTCTGGAACGCCTTGACCAGCTCGGGGCGCCCGTTGCCGGAGATGTGCGGCTCGCCCTTGGAGCAGGCGCTCGCGAACGCGTGGATGCACGCGCGGGTCAGCTCCATCTCGTAGACGCCGCCCTGCCACGTCCTGAACGCGGGGCTGTACTCGGTCATGGTGCGGAAGTAGGCCGTCGAGGCGTCCCGCGCGTCGCTCCGCCTGCGGAAACGCCCGAGCACCTTGGAGATGAGTCCGTCGTTCGCCACGTGCCACACACCTCCGAACGGCATGAAAAAGGCCCCCTTCACGGAGGCCCCTAAGATTTATCCCACTGTATAGAACTTACTGTTTCAATCTGTAATAGTCAATATTAGCCCTGTTTTATGTATCAATCTGCATACATCGTCCATCTAGGTCAGGATGGCCTTGTACTCGTCCTCGTGGCGCAGGAGCGCTATGTAGCCGTCCAGCTCCGCGAGGAAGCCGTCTATCTTGTTGGCGCCCTTGCCCTCCTTCTTGTCGGGCAGGATGTTGAGGTTCGAGTCGTATATCGCCATGACGTTCATGCGGCACCAGCGGTTGATGGGGTGCGCGTCGTCCACGAACCTCCCCTGCTGGTAGTCCGCGCGGATGCGGTACATCGGGTCGGAGAGCGTCTTGGTGCCCTGTATGACCGCCTCGCAGCGCTCCTTGCCCACCATTTGCTCAAGCAGCTCGCGGTCGCCCCCGAGGATGTGCCACGGGTCGTAGCCGACCGCGAAGGTGTAGATGCCGTGCTCGTCGCGCAGCTCGTTGATGAACTCCGAGAGCACCGACGCGGGCACCACGTTGCCGGGCACCACGCGCAGGAGCCCCTGGTCGCGCCACAGCCTGTAGGGCGCGTGGTCCTTGGTGGCCTTGTCGCCCTTGGTCTCCTGCGCGTCGAACTTCGTCTCGGGCATCCAGTACATGCTCGTCTCGTAGATGTGCGGGTCGAAGATTGGCGCCTTGGTCTTGGGGTCCCTCCTTATGTTGCCGTCCTCGTCGCGCTCGGGCCGCATGCAGAGCACCTGCGCCGCCGCGAGGTCGACCGACTGCGCGTAGTCGAAGCCGATTATGCAGTAGCGGAAGCCCGCGTTCCAGAAGTCGAAGCGCTCGTCGCTGCCCGACTCCTCCCACGTGAGCCACGCCGAGGAGCTGTTCTGCGGGACGTTGAAGTCCTTGGTGAGCACGGTCGGGCGGAACGTCGGCTCGTTGGACGCGCGCTGCACGAAGCCGCGCAGCGTGTCGATGGACTTGATGGTGCCCAGCCCTGGGTTGGCCTTGTACCAGCACTCCTCGTCGTGCATCCAGTCGTCCGTGCGGTCCAGCTCCCAGATGAACGGGATGAAGCGGTCGTCCTCTATCTCCCCGTCCAGCCAGC
>CAMPCT010000134.1 GCA_946647055.1 uncultured Atopobium sp.
GTGTTGTACATGCGGTAGATGGGGATGAGGGTCACGGTCTCATAGGTTCTCAACGACCGGTCGAAGGCCGCCTCAGCCTCGCGAAGGACGCCGGCAGCCGCAAGCATGTCAGCTGCTGTCGACGCCTCATCCGCGAGTGTCGCCTCGGCCATGGCTATTGCCGCTTCGAGCGCGTCCGCGTCCGCCTGCGTGGCGTAGCGCTGCTTGTCCGCCATCTCCCTGCCCGTCGCCGCGTTCGTCCTGCCGTCTGCCGACACGACCGCGGCCCCCAGACGTTCCCGCGCCCCGGCGATAGACTCCCCCAGGACGATTCGCGCATAGGCTGCCTCGGCCGCCACGAGCGCGTCGTAGTTCGGTACGAGCGCCTTCGCCTCGTCGCTCAGCGCGTCAAACGCCTGCCGGGCGACTTCGATGGCTCCGCCGCTGTTCGCCGTAACCTCGCCGATCGCGTCGATGAGCGAGACGACGTCGGCTGCCTCGGCGGCGTCCACGAGGGCCTTCACCTGCGCCTCGAGCGTCTCCAGCTTCTGCAGCGAACCCTCGGCCACATAGCCCTGCTGCGACTCGGTCAGCGCCTCGTAGGCCTGGCGTGCGGCTGCCACGGCCGCCAGGCCCTCCGCGTCGTCGAGCGAGAGCGCGGACGGGTCGTCAGGCAGCGCCGCAATAATATCCTCGACCTCGGCCGCGGCCGCCATGTCGGCAAGCTCCACCAGCCTCGCCTCGAGCGCGGCGAGCCTCTCGACGACCTCGCTGGGCACGAGCGCCGCCTGCCCCTCCGCGAGGGCGCCGTACGCCTCGCGCGCGGCTGCCACGTCGGCCGCGTCGTCAAGCGAAAGCTCGTCGACGGCGGGCAGGGCGCCAATCTGGGCGGCCACCGCGTCGGCGGCCGCCTGGTCGGCCTCGTGCCTCACGGCTGCCGCAAGCGCATCCTCGGCCTCCGTCAACCGCGTCGTCCGCACCAGCAGCTTGGCCTCGGCAGACGTGATGGCGTCATACGCGGCACGGGCCTCCTCGATCTGCCCGGCGTCCGCCGTGGTCACCGCACCCGCATCTGGCAGCGCGTCAATGAGTGCCTGCACCGGTGCCACCAGCTCCTCGTACTCGGCAAGCAGCTCCAGCTCCTCGACGGCCGCCACGTCGTCGGCAAGCTTCTGCGCCAGCTCGGTTCCGACAAGTCGCTGCTGGGTACCGGACAGCCCCTCCCAAATCTCCTGTACCGTCGCTACGGCATCGGCGTCGTAGACCGTCACGTCATCCGGGTCTGGCAGTGTCTCGATGAGCGCGGCCACGCTCTCGGCAACCTCCTGGTCGTGCGTGCGTCCTTGAGGCTTGAGCGTCACATTGTTGTAGTTCCAGTTACCCGACTGCTCCCCCGCGGTATTGAACGCGCGAACCTCGTATGTGTAGGTAACACCGTTCTCGACCGACGTGTCGACGTATTCGTAGCTTTGCGAGCCCGTCCCCTTCGCCGGGATGGTAAATCGCACGGTATCGTTTGACGACGTGCGTGTGAGCACGTAATACGTTGCGGGCAAGTAGTTGGCGTTGGTGCTTGCCTCCCACATGAGCGTGCAGGATCCGACGCCTGCCGTTCCGTGGATCCACACGATGTCGGGCACGGTTGTGGCCCGCTGGGCATACTGTGCACTCGTGAGCTTGAACGTCGCAACGTTGGAAGCTAAGCTTCGAAGGTTTCCACCCAATCCGACGGCGTAGATGCGCACCCTCATGTCCTTGTCGAGCCATTGCGACTGCAAGGTGAGACTCGTGCCGGTGCCAGCGGTCTCGAGCAAGGTGATGTGGTACTCGTCATCAGCGGGCCACTCCTCACCCGGCGCTACGATGTCACATGCATAGTATGCGGCCACGCCGCCGGTCTCGGGCTGGGTCCACGACAGGACCACCTCCCCGTTGACCACAGTTGCGGCGAGATCCGTCGGCGCGGCAGGTGCCTCGATCGCGCCGGACACGGACACCTCGGCATCGACGCTGCGCCTGTCGATGCCGTCAGCGCACTTCGCCACCACGTAGTACGTGTACGTCCAGCCATTCTTCACGGTGGTGTCGTCGAATTCGTGCACATCTGCATCAAACGTGCCCACAAGCTGGGGCAGGCCGTGCTCGGGAATGCGGTAGAGCTCCCAGCTGCTCACTTCCGTCGTCTCATCTTGGTACAGGTCCGACCAACGAACGAGCGCGTGCGCGTTGCCGCCCTTCGCCTGGATGAGCGGGATGCTGTTCACGACGATCTGGGCCGGCTGCGAGACCGCCTGGCCCATGCCGTTCATCGCCGTCACCGTGACGGTGTACGTCATGCCGTAGTCGTAGTAACCCACAACGTGACTGGGCAGGTACCTCTCCAAACTAGAGTCCTCTGACACGCCGGACAGCAGCGACGGATAACGCACGAATGCCCACCGCGGTATGTCCTCGGTGGCCCACGATGTCTCGTCGATCAGGCCGTCGCCATCGTAGTCGTGGGGCTCGCCGTCTGGCGAGCCGTTGTCGAATTGTACCGAGTAGAAATCGACGCCCCCGCCACCAACGGGCTCGTCGAACGCCACGCGGATCTCCCCGGACACATAGTCGTCGAACGTGCCCGAATCCAAGTAGGGATATACGCTGGAATCGTCGCCCCACTCGACCCACACGCGCCTTATCGTCGGCGCGTTCGGTGCCGATGTGTCCTGGTTGCCCGGGGCAGAGCCTCCCGCGTAGGGGAAGCTGACGAGGTTCGACGGCTCGCTCTCGCCGTACTGGTTGTAGGCGGTCACATAATACTCGTGCGGCGTGCTCGCGCTGTCCCACGATAGGTCGACGAGAATGCCCTGCGTCCTGTCATCGTTGTAGTAACCACGATTTTCGGTAAGCGAATGCACGCTCGCATCGGGAATCGTGAGGTAGCGGTCGAGACCCCAGATGCGATCCACGCGCCAGCTGGGGTAGTAGTATGAGCCTTCGACAAACGCGCCGGCATCCTTGCGATAGATGTGATAGCCCTCCGGCGCGCCACCTTCGTCGGAAGGCGTCCACTCGAGCGTCACGATGCCTGCATCCCCGCTGAAGGCGTCGTTGCTCACCGAGATTCGCCCAGAGAGCTGGGGAGCACTGGGCGCCTGTTCCAACGCTGACGGGTCGACTGGCGTCGTGTCACGCCGGAACGTGTATTCACGACTTGTGGTGGTAACGCCTGCCACCACCTGATCCACACGGTACACGTACGTGCCGTCGACGGTCGGCGTGTCGGTGAACGCCTGCTGGCGACCATCGCCAGCAATCGACTGCATCAATTCGTTGTTGCGGTAGACGTTATAGGTGGCTGGACATCCGTCATCTTTCCACGTGTATGCGGTAAACGTCAGCGTGGGCGTCGTGCCATCCTGCACCCTGCATGAGATCTCTTCCATGCCGTAGTAAATCGCCGCGCCTGCCGATGCCATGACGGCCTTCACCGTGAACGTGTAGAAGCCCGTCTGAACACCATCGCCGTCCGTGCCACGCACCGTGTAGGTGTAGGTCTTGCCGGGCTCGACGCCGAAATCCTCAAGGTCATGCTGGCTGTAATAGCCGCTGATTGCGTGGTTCTTGGGCACGCGCATGTAGGGTTCGCCGCTCGTGTCCGGCGCATCCATGCCCTCGGCTCGCCAAAACTCGAGCCAATCGAGCGTGCCGGGAGCGTTATACGGGTTGATGCGCACGAGCATGCAGGGCCTGTCTTGCCCTGTCGCCTCGTCGCGGTACGAATTGGAATACCACGCCGTGTGGCAGCGAATCTGCATGCCTGACGAGGAGCCCGCCCACGCTGCCTCGGAAGGATGACCCTCCGTGCCATCGGGACTCACCGACGTCACGTACCACTCGTGCTCGATCTCCGAATCTGGCACGTCAATGACTGCACTCCAACTATAAGAGCGGACACTATGGTCGTTGTATTGCACGTATTCGGAAACCGCACTGCGATCAACCTTGGCGACGAGTCGCCGGTCGCAATAGATGTTGAAGTGGTCGACAGTACCCATGCCGTCATTGGACGTTCCGTCGGGATTGTCCGGAAGGGTCCACGATATGCTCACGTAGCCAGTGCCGCTATAGGGCCATGAGGATGCTTCAGGTGTTGGCGGGACTGTTGCCTGCTCATGATCCTCCGCCATGGACGCAGCGGCCAAGGCCTCGTTCTCCTCGAGCGCAATGACGCGGACCGGCGACATCGCAAGAACGAGAATCGCCGAGACCGCGACGAGCAATAGCGCCACGACGACCTTCCTTGCCGGATTTGCGAGACGACCTTCTGTGGCACCCATGGAAGCCCCCTACCCGTCCGTCGACAATTGCGCATGAAAACCCAAATTGATTCTCACAAAAGGGGGCAAAGGGCGACACGTCACATGGGTGCCAGATGGCGCCTCGCAGCTAGGCGCGGTCCCTCTGCGAGGCGTGCGCCGTCCAGGCATGCGACGCCAGGGACATGTACAGCCCAATGCGCGACTGCACGCCCGCCTTCTCGTAGACTTGTGCGACATGCCGTTGTAGGGTGCGGCGCGATATGCCGAGCTCGCTCGCGATCTTCTGGTTCTCGTCCTCCGTGGTGACCAGCAGCACGAGCACGTCGCGCTCGCGGTCGGTAAGGTCGATTTCATCCCCGAACCGTTCGATGTCCCCCGCGTCGAACTCGGCCGCCCCACCCACGGACGTCGCCATGTCGGACAGCCGGAACCTGTCCATCAGGGTGGCATCCGCCACGCAGACCGCAAGGAGCGCCATGTTGAGCACGACCGCGGAGACGATCAACGCGATGACGCCAAAGGCCTCGTAGAGCATGGCGACCGGGATGACGGTCGCCGCCGCGGCATAGCACCTGGCCACGCGCCCGAGTCCCGCCCAGAGGCCCACACGGGGTGTGCGCCCGGCAAAAGTGACGAACTCGGCGGTGATGAACATGACGTAGAAGCCGCCGTAGAAGTAGAAGAGCCCCATGTTGAGGTTGCACCACGTGGGGGACTCGAGGAAGTATGGCACGAGCACCGCGAGGATCTGCAGCGCCACGGTGGCGAAGACGAAGGAGGGGCGGGGGCCCAGGTCGTAGAGGAACCCAGCGACGACGAGACCGAGCGCGTAGAAGAGGCGGATGCCGTTGAACAGGCTCACGGACCCCGCGGCGTCCATCGCCACGACGATGCTGTCGTTGAGCGTGAAGATGATGGTGAGAATCACGGCAGCGGTCACGATGAGGATGCCATGGCGCCCCCTGGCCACAGAGTCATCCGGCCATATGCGCCTCGTCGCGCGCGGACTCAGTACGTCATGGGCAACTGGAACGGCTGCCGTGGGAGATGCGTGAGCAGCATCGTCGCCGGGAGCGGCACGGAGGACGACGAGTGCGATCACGGCAACCGCCGCCAGGATGCAGGCGATCGTCACCCCAGCTCCCCGGGCGAGGTTCTGCATCGCGAACTGGATGCAGATGACGAGCCCACCCGTCACACCCAGCATGCGGCCGACAACAGGCGACTCCCCGAGCTCCAGGGCGATGCCGAGGTGCACCATTCCCCCGATGAACCCACAGGCGAGCAGGGCCAGAAAGGACGAGATGAGGAGCGCCGTCGCATTGGTGGCAAGCAACATGCCAATCGTCGCCACCGCGCAGATGGCCGTCGCCACTAAGACCGTCAGACCACGCCCGGCGTTCCCCCTCTGGACAAGTCCAAATGCGATAAAGCCACTTCCCGTGCAGCATAGGCCGACCGAGTAGACGGCGTTCACCATATCAGCGCCGAGCATGTCGCCCGCGCGGCTGTTGACGATCGACTCGAGCAGCATGAAGGCGAGGAACCACAATCCAAAGAGCGCGGCAGGCCTGAGGCGACGCATCTTGGGCGCCGAAGCACCGCATCTGACGCAATCACGCTCCGTCACTGCCGCTTGCCCATTCGAGCCCAATCCAGCTCCCCTCCCGCTCATCTCAAGTTCGAGATTGTATCATCGCGTGATGCTTTGACTCACCCTCCGGGGCAGGTCACGATGGGGAGTACGGAATGTGAGACAAGGGGACAGGTGATTCGTCTCAGTCGGGCGGGGCCTTGGCACCCACTC
>CAMPCT010000135.1 GCA_946647055.1 uncultured Atopobium sp.
CCACCATCGAGGGCGACTACGACCTCTGCATGGAGATCGTCAAGAACTGCCAGCTGGTGGGCGCTAAGGCCGGGTGTGGCCACATGATGACTTACGTCAAGATCGACTACCGCGCCACCGGTGACGTCATGTCGACCGACCACAAGATTGGCAAGTACCATCCCACGGACGCGGAGTTCGCGCCAAAGGAGGAGGTATCGGCCGCGTGAGTGAGGAGTCGCAAAGGGTCGAGCGTCGCGCATGGATGGTCCCCGTCCTTACCATCGCCACGCTCCTGCTCGTCTGGCAGCTTGCGTGCTCGCTGGGGCTGGTTCCGACGTTTCTCCTGCCCAGCCCCATCGCGGTGGTGCAGGCGCTGGTCAAGGACGCACTGCTCATAGCCCAGCACTCAGCGACCACGCTTCTCGAGGCTGCGCTCGGCCTCGCGATCGGCGTAGCCGTGGGCTTTGCCATCGCAGTGCTCATGGACCGCTTCGAGGTGGTCTACCTGGCCCTCGAACCGCTCATGACCATCTCGCAGACCATCCCCACCATCGCCATCGCGCCGCTCCTGGTGCTGTGGTTTGGCTACGGCCTCGCCCCAAAGGTCATCCTCATCGTGCTCACGACGTTCTTCCCCGTCACGGTCTCGCTGGTCAGCGGCTTTCGCTCGGTCGATCCCGACGTGCTCGACCTTATGCGCACCATGCGCGCCTCGCGCTGGCAGGTCTTCTGGTATGCCAAGCTGCCCGCTGCCGCCGACCAGTTCTTCTCGGGTCTCAAGATCAGCGCCACCTACGCCATCGTCGGCGCCGTCATCGCAGAGTGGCTGGGTGGCTTCTCGGGCCTTGGCGTCTACATGACGCGCGTGCGCAAGTCGTTCTCCTATGACCGGATGTTCGCCTCCATCATCGTCATCTCCGCCCTTTCGCTGGGCCTCATGCGCCTGGTTGACCTCATCGAATACCTTGCCCTCCCATGGAAGAGGGCGGAAAGGAAGAAGCAATGACCAAGCAGCTCACCCGTCGCGCGTTCCTGTCCGCAACGGCACTCGCTGGTGCCGCCCTTGCCTCCTGCGGGGGCCAGCCGCAGGAGCCGTCCGATGCCAACAGCCCGACGGATCCCACCAAGGTCTCCTTCGTGCTCGACTACTCGCCCAACGTCAACCACACGGGCATCTACGTCGCCATGGAGAAGGGCTGGTTTGCCGAGGAGGGCATCGAGGTCGAGGTCGTGCCCGTGCCCGCCGACGGTGCCGATGCCATGATTGGCTCTGGGGGTGCCAACATGGGCGTCTCCTACCAGGACTACATCGCCAACAACCTCGCCTCGTCTGCGCCCATGCCCTACACGGCCGTGGCCGCGATCGTGCAGCACAACACGAGCGGCATCATGAGCCGCGCCGAGGATGGCATCACGAGCGCCAAGGGCATGGAGGACCACGTCTACGCCACATGGAACATGCCCGTCGAGCAGGCGACCATCAAGCAGATCGTGGAGGCCGACGGCGGAGACTTCTCGAAGGTCCAGATGGTGCCCTACGAGGTCGATGACGAGGTGGCGGGCCTGCGCGCAAACATGTTCGACACCGTGTGGGTCTACGAGTGGTGGGCCGTCCAGAACGCCAAGCTCCAGGACTACCCGGTGAACTACTTCTCCTTTGCCGACATGGACCCGGTCTTCGACTACTACACGCCGGTCATCGCCGCAAACGACGACTTTGCCGCCGAGAATCCCGAGCTGGTCTCCGCGTTCCTACGCGCCGCCAGGCGTGGCTACGAGTTCGCTGCCGAGAATCCCGCCGAGGCCGCCGACATCCTCTGCGCCGCCGTTCCCGAGCTCGATCCCGAGCTCATCCATACCGCCCAGGAGTCCATCTCGCCCGAGTACATCGCCGATGCCGCAGCCTGGGGTGAAATCGACCCCAAGCGCTGGCCCGTCTTCTACCAGTGGCTGAACGACGAGGGTCTGGTCGAGAACGAGATCGACGTCAATGCCGGCTACACCCTGGAGTACCTGGCGTGATGGCCGCAGACGACATCTCCGTTCCTGCGCTCGAGGCACGCTCGCTCGAGCTTGCCTGGGGTGACGACCGTCGCGTCATCGCGTGCGACGTATCGCTCGAGGTGCATGTCGGCGAGGTCGCGTGCCTGGTGGGGAGGTCGGGCTGCGGCAAGAGCACGGTCTTCCATGCGCTCTCCGGCCTCCTGGCGCCGCGCTCGGGGCAGGTCCTGCTCCATGGCGAGGACGTGACGGGCACGCCCGGTCGCGTGAGCTACATGCTGCAGAAGGACCTGCTCCTGCCCAACCTCACGGTGGTCGACAACGCGTGCCTGCCCCTGGTGTTGGGCGGCATGCCGCGCGCCGATGCCCGCAGGAAGGCGCAGCCGTTGCTCGAGCGCTTTGGACTTGCCGGGACTGAGGGCCAGTGGCCCGCACAGCTCTCTGGCGGCATGCGCCAGCGGGCGGCCTTCCTGCGCACCTACCTCATGGACAACGACGTCATCCTGCTCGACGAGCCCTTCTCGGCGCTCGATGCCATCACGCGCGTCGAGATGCGGTCGTGGTTCTGTGACATGGCCCGTGAGCTGGGACTCTCTGCGCTCGTGGTCACGCACGACGTTGACGAGGCGGTCTCGATCGCGAGCCGCGTCTACGTCATGTCCGGCCCCTTCGTGCCCAAGGCCCCCTCGGGCATCGTGGGCGAGGTGCTGGTCGCGCATCCCGAGGGGTCGGGGGAGGGCTTCGAGCTCTCGCCCGAGTTCATCGATGCCAAGCGCCGCGTGCTGGGGCTTCTGGGATAGGCGCCCCTGCGGGTCCTAAGGCTGGGTGGTCGTGGCGTTGCCCGGCTGCTCTGGCGATGGTGCTTCCTCCATGGACTGGGGCTCCGTCTGCCCGTCAGTCGGCGTCTCCTGCGACGGTTCTGCCGGCGTGGTGCTCGCGTCCGTTGCCTGGCCGTCCGTGGGAGTTGTCTCCTCGGAGGGCTCCGTGGTCTCCTCGGGGGCCTCGACCGTCTCGTCGGTCGTGTCCGTGGGCTCCTCAGGGGTCTGCTCGACCGTCTCCTCTGTGGTCTCGGTCTCCTCGATGGGCTCAGATGTCTCCTCGTCGACCTGCTCCTCGACGGCGGGCTCCTGCACGATGACGACGCGCTCGCCCAATCCCTCGCCGGCGGTGGCGAAGTTGATGATCAGGGCGACAATCGCCACGGTGACGAGCGAGATGGCCACGACTGTCGCCGTGACGCGCAGGCGGGAGTGCCGCTCGATCTCCGCACGGCGCGTGATGAGGGTGTCGGATGCGATGCGAGGCTCCGGCGAAGGCGCCGGGGCGGGCGTCGGCATGACCTCGGTGGGCTGATCACCAAGGTGTGCCCCCTTGAGCTCGACGGTCTCCTCGGCAGTGGGCTGCGGGGCCATGCGCGTGGTGAGGCCACTGGCGACGGGGGTGATCTGCTCCCTGATGCGCTCGGCGGACACGTCGAGGATGCCGCGATAGAGCTGGATGGCGATGGTCGCTGCCGCTGCGCCGGCTGCCGTTCCGAGCATGCCTCCTATGACGCCGATCTGCTGCGAGAGCAAGACCGAGGTGACGGCTGCGAGGGCCGATGCTATGACCTGCGCGAACGAGAAGTTCTCGAGGACCGTCGTGCGATGCGGGGCCTCCTGGGGACTCTCCGTGCCGTAGGGCGACTGTGCCATATAAACCTCCTCACCCCGGGAGGGGTGTCGTTCGTCTTCGTTAGGTAGGGGAGTATAGGGAGCGTCGATGGACACCCTGTGGGTTTTGGTGCGTCCTTACAAACCCTTCACGCTTGGAAAGTCGGGCAGTCACTCCTCGCGAATCGCCCTGCGCGACCAGCCCTTGGTGCGCAGCCGGAGCAGCAGGAGGATGCCGCGGACGTTGAGCTCGATGCACATGGCGACCCATACGCCGGGCAGGCCTGCGATGGGGGCGAGGTAGGCAGAGAGGGGGATGCGGACGAGCCAGAGGCTGCCGAAGTTGAGCAGGAAGGGCACGAGGGTGTCGCCCGCGCCGCGCAGTGACCCTGAGGCGACGATCGAGGCGGCGTACATGGGCTCCGCGAAGGCCTCGATGCGCAGGACGGCGGTGCCGAGGGCGCGAATCGCAGGGTCGGGGGTGAGCAGGCCGATCATCTGCGGGGCGAAGAGGTACATGAGGGCGGCCATGAGAGTCATGATGCCCACGCCCAGCCCTGTCGTGAGCCAGGCGAGCCTTCGCGAGAGCCACTTGCGACGGGCTCCTATGCTCTGGCCGACGAGCGTGGTCGCCGCAGCGCCGATGCCATAGCCCGGCATGTAGCACAGGCCCTCGGCCGTGACCGAGAAGGAGTTGGCGGCGATGGCGACGGATCCGAGGGGCGCCACGATGCGCGTGGTGATGACGAGTGCCCCAGACATCACTAGGTTCTCGAGCGCCACGGGCGTGGAGATGCGGATGGCGTTGGCGATGACCTCCTGCTCGAAGCGAAGGCGGTCTCCCCTGCGAATGTGCAGGATGTCCGAGTTCCTGAGCACGCTCCACATGGCGACGAAGGCTGCAATCGTGGTGGCGCTGGCCGTGCCGAGCGCCGCGCCCGCGACGCCCAGCCCCAGGCCGGGGAGCGTGAACGAGAGTCCGCCAAGCGACATGATGCGCGGGGGGAAGATGAAGAGCGAGTTGAACAGCACGTCCAGAACGCAGGACATGACGTTGATGATGGCGGGCAGCCTCATGTTGCCGCTGCACTGGAGCATGCCGCAGCCCAGGTAGTTCATGCCCAGGAAGGGGATGGAGGCCATGGCGACGGCAAAGTAGGCAGAGGCGTCGCCCACGATCTCCTCGCTGCCGCCCAGCCAGCGGGGCAGCACCTGCGACACCGACAGGCCCAGTATGGCCATGGCCACACTGAGTCCCAGTATGACGGCGATTGCCTGGAGCAGGACGGCGCGGGCCTCATCGAACTTGCGGGCCCCCACGAGCTGCGCCACCTGGACGTTGAAGCCCGTGGTCGCGGCCGTGCAGGTCCAGAAGAAGACCCAGGTGCTCGAGGAGACCAGGCCTATCGAGGCCGACTCGGCACTGCCCAGCTGGCCCACCATGGACGCGTCGATGTACTGCATGATGGTCGTGACCGCCTGGGACGCCATGGCGGGGAGGCTCAGCAGGAAGATGAGCCTGACCTGCTCCGCGGTGGTGAGCAGCACGCCGTCGCGTATGCGCTCGAGCAGTGCGTCGGCGCCGCCGTCTCGCCTCATCACACGTAGAAGAGCATCTTGTCGTAGGTGGGAACGGGCCACCACTTGGCGCCGCAGATGAGCTCCATCTCGTCCACGACGCGCCGCAGCTCGGCCATCTGGGGGATGACCTCGTCGCGATAGCGCTCGCAGGACTCCTGGATGTCCTCGATCGCCTGGGCCTCCGCGTTCTTCTCCTCGAGGGCGTCGACGGCCGCGGTGATGCCGTCGAAGCCGTCGGCTAGGCGCTGGACCAGGGCCTTCTCGGCACGCGAGGTGATGCCGAGGTCCGCCTTGGCCGCGACGCTCGTGGCGACGTCGCCGGAGTACTGCGAGATGGCGGGCAGGAAGAGCTGGTGCACCATGTTGACCATGGTGTTTGCCTCGATGTTGAGGAGCTTGACGTACTGCTCGGCCTTGGCGACGTAGCGGGCGCGGGCCTCGTTCTCGGAGAGGACGCCGTAGCGCTCGAAGAGGGCGATGCTCTCGGGCCTGACCAGGGCGGGGAGGGCGTCGGGCGTCGCCTTGAGGTTGGAGAGGCCGCGAGACTCCGCCTCGGCCTCCCACTCGGTCGCGTAGCCGTTTCCTTCGAAGATGATGCGCTGGTGGTCGCGCAGGGTGTGGCGCACCCAGCGCAGGGCGATCGTCTGGAAGCCCTGGTCGGCGCGCTCGTTGACGTAGTCGGCAAAGCGGTCGAGCTGCTCGGCGACGGCCGTGTTGAGCACGACGTTGGGGTCCGAGAGGTTCTGGCGGCTGCCCGGCATGCGGAACTCGAACTTGTTGCCGGTGAAGGCGAAGGGGGAGGTGCGGTTGCGGTCGGTGTTGTCG
>CAMPCT010000136.1 GCA_946647055.1 uncultured Atopobium sp.
AATCTCCTCGAGCGGCAGGTCGTTAGCGTCGCGACGGTCGGCATCGTTCTCGGCGACGCGGTACTCGAAGAACGCCTTGGGGTCCTGGTCCCTGCGCCAGTAGATGGTCCTTCCTGACTGGTTGACCTTCTTGCCGCCCGAGAAACGCATCGCCTGCTCGATGCTCGCCCTGATCTTGCTGCCCACGCGTGAGCCGCCGCAGAGCTGGACGGTTCGCCTGCACAGGAGGTCGAACTCGATGGGAGCCTCATGCTCGAGGACGGTCCCGATGATCTTGCCAAGCTCCTTGGGCTCGAGGGAAAGGATGTCGATAGGCTCGCTTGATGGGTCGATGGGCGTCATAGTGTATGTCCTGCGGAGAGAACCGTCGTCTGCTGGCTCTGGCTCGGGCTCCGATTCGGGCTGGGGCTCAGGCACCGGTTCCGGTTCCGGCTCCGCCATGGGCTCGGGCTCCTGCTCCGGCTGGGGCTCAGGTACGGGCTCTGGCTCCGGCTCCGCCATGGGCTCGGGCTCCGGCTCCGGTACAGGTTCCGGCTCCGGTACAGGTTCCGGCTCCGGTACAGGTTCCGGCTCGGGCTCTGGTTCCGGTTCGGGCTCCGGCTCCGGTGCCGGCTCCGGTTCGGGCTGGGGTTCCGGCTCAGGCTCCGGCTCATGCACGGGCTCAGGCTCTGGCGTTGCCGCCCTCACTGGCGGCAGGCTCCCGACGGTCTCCTCGAGGAACTGGCGTATACGTGCCACTGTGGCGTTGCGGTTCTCCCACCAGTCGAGCGTCCAGACGCGCATGACGTTCCACCCGAGCCTGCGAAGCAGCGACAGCTGCGAGATCTCGCGGTCGCGCGTCGTCTTCGACATCCCATATGAGGCGCCGTCGAGCAGAATGCCTGCCACATAGGAGCCGCTCTCGCGCGGATCAATGATGCCGATGTCCACGCGGTACGATGACTGGCCGACATTGGTCTTGGTTTGGAAGCCGAGTCGCTCGACCTCGTGGCAGATCTCAATTGCGATCTCATCGTCGGAAATGTACGACGCGGCCTCGCCCGAGCTGATTGCGGTGAAGGTTCCGCGCTGGGCGTATTCGAGGAAGTACCTGAGAGAAGCAGGCCCCATCGACGACACTCGGTTGAGGTCGATGTCCGTCGGCTCCATGCACGAGAAGACCATCATGCCGTAGCGCGCACGGGTGACCGCTACGTTGAGACGCCTCCAGCCTCCCTCACGGTTGACGGGCCCAAAGTTCATGGACATCTTGCCTTCCTTGTCGGGCCCGTAGGTGATGGAGAAGAGGATGACGTCACGCTCGTCGCCTTGGACGTTCTCGAGGTTCTTGATGAAGAGCGGCTCCGCAGATTCGTTCGCCCATTTGTCGAGGCTGGCATCTTCGGCGCAGGCCTGCTGGAAGAGGTCGTCGATGTAGGTCTGCTGGGGGAGCGAGAAGGTGACCACGCCAATGCTCTGCTCGCGCAGCGCAGGGTCCTTATAACGTCGCTTGATCTCCTCAACAATCGCCTCTGCCTCGGCGCGGTTTATGCGCTTGCCCGTCCCACGCTCGAAGTAGCCGTCCACCTTCACGAACTTGACGCGCGAGGAGCGGTCGTCCGCCGAGGGGAAGGTGAGCATCTTGCTCTCGTAGAAGCGCTTGTTGGAGAACGCGATGAGGCTCTCGTGCTGGCTGCGGTAGTGCCAGCGCAGGTACGTCTCGGGGAGGTTGAGGGCCAGGCAGTCCTCGAGAATGGACTCGAGGTCAGAGACCTCCTCGTAGTCTGCATCTTCGTTCTTGCCTTGGAAGAAGCTGGTGGGCGGCATCTGCTTGGGGTCGCCCACGATGACGGCCTCCTTCGCCCTCGAGAGCGCGCCAACGGCCTTGCAGGTCTGTAGCTGGGACGCCTCGTCGAAAACGAGCAGGTCGAACTGGTCGGCACCGGGCTCGAGGTACTGCGCCACCGAGAGGGGGCTCATGAGCACGCAGGGACATAGCGAGAACACGACGTCACCGCACTCCTTGAGCACCGAGCGAATGCTGACGTTTCGTCCGCGGCTCCTGAGCGCGCGTTGGAGCTGCGCTGCCTGGGGACTTTCGACGGACGCCTGCGTGAGGTTGGGCGTCCTGCGTGCCACCTGGTAGTAAATCTCCTGCCTGGCCAGCTCGTGCAGCTGCTTGTCAGCACGGGCGTACTGCTTGATGAGTTCGTCGAAGCGCGCCCCGGTGAACGTGTTCATGCCCGAGATGGAGTCGAGGCTCATCTGGCACATCATGCGATACACGCCACACTCGAAGGAGGGGAGCGTCTCTTCGGTGACGGGGTTCGTCTCGAGGTAGTCGACCAGTTCGCCTAGGTTCAGTGCCAGTGCGTCGCTCTTCCGTGAGTTCCATGCCATCCAGTCGCGCAGGTTGTCGATGTTGTCTGCGACTGCGTCGCACGCTGCCATCTGGCCATCGACCCAGGAGATGTCACCACCCGTCTCGAGGGTTCCGATGGCCGCCTCGAGAGCCTCGCGACACCTGTTGGCGTTTTCAGCCGCCGTCACAAAGGCTGTCGATGCCTGCTGGGCTTCGGGTCCGGAGCCCTTCAGGGCAGTGCGTCTGAGCGTGTCGTGGTAAGGGGAGGAGAGCATGGCATTCGCTCTGCCGACCGCTGCATCGAGTGACTGCCAGTCAATCGTCTGCCCGACGTACATGAATTCGGTGAGTGACGGGGCGATTTGCTGGAAGAGCTGGCCCACCGAATAGGACCTGTTCTGGTAGTCGGTGAGCTGAGCGATGAACTGGGGAATCTCCTCCTTCTGGACCGGGTTGCGCGAGCAGAGGGACGCTTCGGCCAGCACGGCGGAGACAGCCTTGCCCTTGCCAAGGAACCCCTTGGAGTTCGCATCGATCCACTTGGCCCTCAGGGCATTGGCGTCGAGCGAGAAGAACGACTCGTTACGCGTCTGGAGCAGGTTGGCCCTGATGTCGTCGAGCTCATGGCTGGCGATGCGATACGCATTGATCGAGGAGATGAGGGCGTTGAGGTTGGGATGCTCGCGCCATGAGGCCGGTAGCGAGAGCCAGGTTGTCAGGGTCCTGACGAATGCCGTCTGTGACATGAGGGCGTCTACGTTCGTTGCGTTTGGCATCTCCAAGGTCGTCTCGACGAACCGCACCTGTGCTGCTGCGAGTTGCCCGAGGGAGGCCTTGTACGATGCGATGAGCGGGGGCAGTTGCTCGCGCAGCTGCTGCGTGTAATTGCTGCCCGTCACGACATGCAGGGGGTTCTGGGCGAGCGGGGCGAACGGTCGTGCAATGGCGAGGAGACGCTCAGCGCCGTTCATCTTCTGGGCGAAGTCGCTCTCGCTCGAGAACGAGGCAACGAGGCCAGTTCCCAGCTTCATGGGTTCGTGCGAGCGGCTGAGCTGCTCGTACTTGCAGATTTGCTCGCGCAGTGTGAGCCCTGCGGCGTTCTTGGTTTCGAGCCCCCGGGCGTATTCGTCGAGCTGGGCCCGTAGCTGGCGGACCTCCGCCATCTTGACACGGTATGCCTCGGGCTCGGTGGCGCCGCCAATCTCCGACGCCGCCTGAATCTGCTCGAGCACGTGGTTCTTGGTTGCCTTGGTGGAGTGGATCTCGAGGCAGAAGGGAGCAAGTCCGAGGTTGGCGACGCGTTTCTCGACGACCTCGAGCGCGGCCATCTTCTCGGCGACGAACAGGACGCGTTTGCCACGCGCGAGCGCGTTGGCGATGATGGCTGTGATGGTCTGGGACTTGCCGGTTCCCGGAGGCCCGTGCAGGATGAAGCTGTTGCCCTCGACCGCCTTCTTGATGGCAAGCATCTGGGATGAGTCTGCGTCAAGAGGAAGGTAGAGCTCGGAGGGGTCGATGGGTTCGTCGGCGTTTATCTCCTTGGGTTGCCAGGTGAGATGCCCTTCCATGAGCGAGTTCACGACCTTGCTCTTGCGGAGCTGGTCCTCATGTAGGCGGATGTCATTCCACATGACGAACTGGCTGAATGAGAACAGGCCAATCACCGATGCCTCGAGGACCTCCCATCCGGGCTGGTCCATGACCTTGGCACGGACGGTGTTGAGCACGAGGCGCGTGTCGACGCCTGCCTCGTCCTGTGGCAGGGGGTCGAGGCCATTGATCGAGATCTCGTAGTCTGCCCTGAGCATCTCGATGAGGGAGATGTTGATCTGTGGTTCGTCGTCACGCAGGCGCATGATGTAGCCGACCTTGGCAGACTTCCTGATGATGTCGATGGGGATGAGCATGATTGGCGCATAGCGGACCTGCCCACCGCGCCTCTGGTCAACCCACTTGAGGATGCCGAGCGCGAGGAACAGGGTGTTGGCACCCGTCTCGTCGAGCGAGGACTTGGCCGCGCGGTAGAGGTTGGTAAGGTTCCTTTGCAGCGCCTGCTGGGTGAAGGCGGTGCGCAGGCGCCCCTCCTTGAACTCGCTACGCAGGAGGTTCTCGGCCTCCTCGGACAGCATGGCGATGGAGAAGGCTTCCTCGTCCGAGGGAACGTGAAGCTCGTCGGGCTTGGGGGCGATGATGATGTCGTTGCTGTTTGCGAGGGTGTCCTCAAGCTCGTCGATGGACGGGGTGAAGATGGGCATTGCGCGTCTGCCCATGCGCAGGTTGAGCAGGTTGTTATGCATCGAGAGGTCGAGGAGGCTACGCTCCCACATCTGCTTCTTTGTCTTCTTCTCGCTCTCGACGTCCAGGACGGTGCGAGACACGCTGCTGCTGGTAGGCGCTATGGCGGCTCCGAGGTCCTTGTTCGCGGCGACCTGCACCTCCCAGCCTTCGGAGCCCATGATACGTGTGGGGAGGGGCACGATGGCGCTCGCGCGTGCCCTGCGGATGTCGACGACACAGACGAAGGAGCCGTCGTCACGCACCATGGATCTGGCGGAGACCTCGGCCTCCTCGAAGGTGCTCTTGGAGCCCTGTGCGATATCGACGGCCTGGATGACGCTGAGCTGCTCGGTCCCCTTGGCGAAGCGGTTTGACAGCGCCGTGGGGTCGGTCTCGATGATTTCGGCAAAGGAGTTGGTGTCGAGCCAGACGCCGCTGAAGGCGTGTCCCTTGATGATGACGATGAGGGGCCTGAGGCTCACGGCCTCGAGGCAGCTGGCATACAGGACGGAGAAGTCCAGGCAGGTTGCCATGTGCTGGCTCAGGACCGCGTCGCACATGCGGATGCGCTGGCCCATGGAGAAGCTGGCTGGTGCACCGACGTAGACGATGCTCTGTTCTTGCAGGGCACGGAAAAGCGCGGCTGCTTGCATACGTACGCGAACAGGGTCGCCCGATTGGTAGCCGTCGAATGCCGAGCTTCCCGTCCATGCCTTGAGGTGCTCGGACGCCCTGATGATGACGGGGGCTAGGGCGGGATGGTTGGGCGTGACGAACGCGGCGAGTGTCTCGGGGGTGCCGAGCCACTGGTCGAAGGCGAAGAACTCGACCTGGGAATCGCTCCTCGCGACTGACTTGCCGTCAACGATGACCTCAACGGCGAGGTTGTCGGTCATGCGTTCGGTGATTTGGAGCAGCTTCTTGGTGTCGACCACGATGCTGCTGCAGTCGACCTCGATGGAGCTGTTCGCGGGGACGAGGGGAATGGTGATGTCGCGATCGGTCAGCAGGTCGGTGGCGCTGTCCGCGCGGATGAGGACGTCGCGGAGGTCCTCTTGGGTCCCGTTCTCAATGGTCATGCTGCGTACTGGCCGGTGGTGTGCCAGCACGTTGGAGTAGTTGAAGAGGGGTAGCGCATCAACGGTGATGGAGATGGATCCCGGGGTCATGGAGCAGCTCCTTCCAGAATTCTTTGGTCCCAAGGTGATGCTACAGCTTTGGCCGGACATGATTATCATGCTTCAGGCTGATGGCGGTGTTTCCGCTCCTTATGGCACCCATCTCGGCTCTACGCTGCAAGTCAGAAGAAGTGCATGGGGACGTAATGGCATGGTTTTAGGGGGTGAGGGCGGAATGC
>CAMPCT010000137.1 GCA_946647055.1 uncultured Atopobium sp.
CCACCAGCACCAGGCCACCGGTGATGGCGATGCCCTCCATGGGATCGATGCCGAAGGCAGAGAAGAGCCCCGCGTTCATGACGTGAACCGCATAGGCGGAGTGAATCAGCGCAACGGCCAAGGGCACCAGGAAGTACAGCACGCTCTGCGCGCCAAGCGACCCCAGGATCATGCCCTCGTCACAGCCCAGCGAGGACAGGCGCTCGTAGCGACCTACGGAGTCAGCGGTCTCGGAGAGCTGTTGGATGGCAAGGATTGCGGCGGTGGAGACGAGCAGGACGAAGCCGATGTACAGGGCGAGGTAGGTGATGAGGAGCTTGAGTCCCCCTGCCTGGGTGGCCATCTCGTCGGCGGTGTAGACGCCCCAATAGGGCCAGCCACTGGCAGAGCCCGCAAAGTCACCTTCGTCAGGGGACCCTCCAGATGGATAGGCCTCCATCAGCACTTGGCCCAAGACCACGTCTCCCTCCGTGCGTTCGCAGTGGTACATGACATCCAGATAGCTCCTGACGGGCAGCGCCCCCTGCTCCCTCATGGCCTCGATCACCATGTCGGGCACGATGAGTTCCAGACCGACGTCAGCGGTGGCTCCGGTGCGCACCTCCTGGGCAAGCTTGTTCGGCGCACAGGTCAGCGGAATGCCCGCAATGGTGACGGGGGCAGCCTGCTCGCGCATGAGCCCCGCGACGGTCTCGCTGTACGCCAAGGTGTTGTTGACCAGATACTGGTCGTCTGCCAGCTGGAGGGAAGGGCTGCCGGTGAGCGCACGCACGGCATTGAATTGGCTGAGCCCCACGATGTTGACGCTCGAGTTCACGAACAGGGTGGCCGAGTCCATCGAGCTCCCGTCGACCCCAGCCTCCTCCAGAACTTCTCCCCACGCCATGCCGGGTTCCTCGTAGTAGTCCAACTGGGCTGAGGCCCGCACGAGGTCGTTCCATGCGGGGTTGCGCTCGGCAATGGCTGTAGCCATGTTAAAGCTCGAGGCCTGTGCTGCAGCCAGCCGGCCGGGATGATACTCCTCGTTGAACGTGACGCGGTTCTCGTAGGTGTCCGGCATCTCGTCGCGCAGGTCGGGGTCTACACTTTCGCACGGGTAGCTGACCATGGTCGCGTCGTACTGCGTGGTCTGCTCGACGTCGCCCACGAAGATGGCGCGCACGCCAAAGCCTATGGAGACCGTGGACAGGGCGAAGAACAGCATGATGCAGATGACGGAAAGCGATGCGAAGGCAGTGCCGACCTTACTGGAGACCTGGCGTGCGGTGAAGGCATGTAGTCCCTGCAGGTAGAAACCCTGAGCCCTCTGAACCAGCGCCAGCACGATGGTGGACGCGGACCAGAACAGCAGCACCGTTCCCACGACCATCAGGCAGGTGCAGGCCGCAAACTCCTCGTTCATCTCGGCAAACTGGTTGTCCCAGAGCATCCAGTACGCAGCAGCCAAAAGACCCAGCGACACCAGCAGCCCGATGGCTCGCACCCACAAGGGCACCCCGCTCTCCCGCGTGTTGTCGCTGCGGGCTGTGAGGAGGTCCCCCAACCTGCGGCGCGAGACGAAGACGACGTTCATCACGAGCGTCGCCGCAAACAGCACCGCAAAGCAGACGAGCGTCCTCACGATGGCGCTTGCAGACACCACGAAGCTGTAGTGGGTCATGGTGGTGCCCATGAGCGCCGCGGTGGCAAAGGCCAGACCCTGCGACAGCAGCAGCCCGACACCGAGACCCACGACGAGGGAGACGAAGCCCACCACCAGCATCTCGACCAACAACACCGTGGCCATCCTCGGCGCGCTCATGCCCAGCAGCAGGTACGTGCCAAACTCACGCTTGCGACGCTTGATGATGAAGCGGTTGGCATAGGCGACCAGAAATGCCAGGACGAACGCCACGACCACGGAGAAGAGGCCAAGGAAGGTGGTGGTCATCTCCAGCATGCGGCCTGCGGCGTGGCTCCTGATGTCAAACAGTACGCTCTGGGACCCTATGGAGTTGAACGCATAGAACACTGCCACGCCAAAGACGAGCGTCACGAAGTAGACGGCGTAGTCCTTGGCACTACGGCGGACGTTGCGAAGCGCCAGCTTAACGAGCATGGGAGACCTCACCCCCCAGAAGCGCCTGGACCTCCAGGATGCGCGTGTAGAGGGTCTTGTTATCGTCGGACCCACGACGTAGCTCGGAGAACAGCTGCCCGTCCTTCACGAACAGTACGCGGCTCGCATGGCTGGCGGCGAAGGGATCGTGGGTGACCATGAGGATGGTCGCACCCATGGTCTGGTTCATACCTGCGAGCGTCTCCATCATGACGGCACCGTTGCGGCTGTCCAGCGCACCCGTGGGCTCATCGGCCAGGATCAGCTTGGGATGCCCCACGATGGCGCGCGCGGCAGCCACACGCTGGCGCTGTCCGCCCGACATCTGGGTGGGATACTTGTCCAAGACGTCCATAACGCCTAGGCGCTTCGCCACGTCGCGAGTGCGCGTTGCGATCTCGGAGCTACGAACGCCCTGGATGCTCAAGGCCAGCGCGATGTTCTCATAACCGGTCAAGGTTTCGATGAGGTTGGAGTCCTGAAAGATGAAGCCAAGGTCCTCGCGACGGAACTTGGCCAGCGCGCGACCGCGCAGGCGGGACACCTCGATGCCGTCCACGACCACCGACCCGCTCGTGGGCCGATCGATGGTGGCGATGCAGTTGAGCAGGGTGGTCTTGCCGGAACCCGACGGGCCCATGACGGCAACGAACTCGCCGCGCTCCACGGTGAGCGAGATTCCGCGCAGGGCATAGGTGGGGTTGCCCGTACCCCCAAAGACGCGCTCCAGCCGCTCGACGATGAGGGCGGCATTGGAGCGGGCCTCGTGCATGGGCGTTGCGTGCGTTTCTGCCATGACGTCTCCTTTCTCCTTGGATGCCCTCATCATCTGGCTGTAGGCATGCTGCATCCATCGATGTGGCTTACAACAGCCTTACGCCTGCGTAAGGTCCAATCGCTCCCTATTGTGGGACAGGGTCAGCACGATACGCGTGCCCCTTCCCACCTCGGAGAACGCCTCTATTCCCATGCCCATGGCCTCGCAGAGCCTGGCGCACAGGAAGAGGCCCATGCCGGTGGCCGACCCCTCGGCACGACCGTTCTCACCAACGAAGCCCTGGTCGAAGATGCGCGGCATGTCATTTTCGGGGATGCCTTCCCCGTCATCGGCAACCTCCAATAGGATGCTGCCACTGGTCCCCTCCCCTTGCGTTCGCGAGGTGATCCTGACGGTCTTGGCGCCGTACTTCGCCGCGTTGGACAGCAGCTGGCCCAGCATGAAGATGAGCCAGGACTTGTCCGAGAACACGTGGTGCTCGGGAGGAACGTCAATCTGCAGTGACACACCAGACGCTATGAGCAGGTTCTGGTTGCGCTTACAAGCCTCCCTGACCACCTCTGCCAGGGACAGCTCGCGAATGGTGTAGTCGGACGAGAGGCTTTGGATACGGGCGTAGTAGAGAGCCTGCTCGACGTAGCGCTCGATGCTCTCGAGCTCCTGGCGCAGCGCTGTCGCCTCGGGTCCCCGCAGCCGGCCCAGGATGAGGCGTGAGGCTGCGATGGGGGTCTTGACCTCGTGGATCCACGTCTCGATATAGCGCTCATAGGCATCCGCCGCCAGCTCCGCCTGGTTCAGCTCACGTCCCGCGAGGTATGCAAGGGTCTCGCATGCCTCCCATGACAGGCGACCCTCCAAAAAGTGGGGCTCGTCGACGAAGGCGCTCAGGTGGCGAACGCTCTCGAGCTGTCGGATGACCTCGGCAAGACCGTCGTAATAGTCCCGCTTCCGCAGATAGTCCCAGGAAAGCGCCACACAACAGGACATGGTCACCAGCAGGCACAACAACGTGGCCCCCCACGGCGTCACGCCAAGGACAAGGGCGACGCCAAACACCGCCACGACACACAGCAACCACACACCAGCCATGGGCAGACGTTCCCGCAGGTATCGTGCGGGCGTGAAGGTGTATTGATCGCCCTGACTCATACGAGGTAGCCCTGCCCGCGCTTGGTGACCAGGAAGTCGTCAGGAACGCCTAGGCTCGAGAGCGCCTTTCGCACGCGGTTCACATTCACCGTCAACGTGTTGTCGTCGATGAAGGAGTCGGTGTCCCACAACTCGCACATGAGCTCCTGGCGCGTCACGATGACGCCAGGGTTGGACATGAGGGTGTCAAGGATGCGCTGCTCGTTGCGCGTGAGCTCTGCGCTTTTCCCCTCGTAGCCCAAACGACCCGAACCCAAGTCCAGAGACACGCCCTTGTGGGTGACGACACGCGACGGGACGCCATCCGATCGCCTCAGGAGCGCCTGGACGTGAGCGAGCAGGACTGCGGGGCGATAGGGCTTCGTGAGGTAGTCGTCCGCCCCCAAGTTCATGCTCATAACCTCGTCGAACTCCGTGTCGGACGAGGTGAGCACCAGTATGGGGACGGAACTCACCTTGCGCAGGTCGCGGCAGATGGCATGGCCGTCGTTGCCGGGAACCCTGAGATCGACGATGGCGAGGCTGGGACGCTGCTCCATAATCCAGCGGGCAGCGTTGGGAAAGTCAAGGCAGATGCAGCCCTCGTAACCATTGAGCTCGAGCAGGTGCGTGAGCTCATCGCGCAGTATGACGTCATCCTCGACGATGCAGATCCTCGGCATGGCAGACGCTTTCGACGACGTATTGTCCATCAACGGATAGTCTACGTCAGAGCGACGCCACGAGGGCAAACCTTACGCAATTGTTAGGGGTCGAGGTGACGGCTACCCAAGAAGCAGGAGTAGGGTCGGGCTAACGAACAGCAGGTACCCGGCGAGCGACCAGAGGAGGAACTCCTTTGTCAGGAACACGGCGACAAACTCGCGGATGAGCGCGGACGGCCAGTAGTAGAACGCAACGTCCGCACCGATGCCCGTGCACCTCAGCCCCACCTTCTTGGCAAGCCTCAGACAACGGTAGACATGGTAGTTGCTCGAGACTAGGGCAGTCCTCTTCCCGCCATCCCTTGAGTCGATGATCTCCTTGGAGAAGGCCAGGTTCTCGCTGGTCGTGGCAGAGCGGTCCTCGAGGATGATGTGGTCCTCCGGAATCCCATGCCCAACGAGGTATCGCCTCATCGCCTCCGCCTCGCTCACCAGCTCGTCGGCACCCTGTCCGCCACTGGGAATGATGATGGGCTTCCGCTCGCATCGCTCGTAGATCTGGATTGCCTTGTCGACCCTGTTTGAGAGCAGTTTGGTGAGCTGCTCTCCGCCTATGAGGCCACAGCCGTGGATGATCACGTAGTCAAAGCTCATCCGATGGGGCATGAACTGGATGAAGGCGGAGTACATGACGAAGCTCAGCACGAGGAAGCTGAAGTAGAACACCGTGAGCGAGAGGAGCAGGACCCAGAGATCCACGTTGCTCACGCTGGTGTTGCCCGCAAGGACCAGCACATAGGCGATGGCCGCAACCTCGCCGAGACCAACGAAGAGCCCCAAGCCAAGCGAGAGGCAGTGCGCGAGGCTCAGCGACTCCCGCCGAATCATCTGGATGCCGTTGACGATGAGCAGGGCAGGCACCAGCAGGAGCACAAGCATCACGAGCAGGAAGCACACGAGCATGAACGTCGCCCCCGCGTCGCCAAGGCATCCCGCGATGAAGATCACCGTCACAAGGAGGGAGAACATAAGCAAAAAGCCGTTGCCATACTTCTGCGGCCGGAGGAGCACCGAGACTATCGTCACCAGCCAGGCGCCTACGAGCACCGGCCCAATCGACCGCATGGTCTCTAGCATCGCTTCCGTCATAACCCCATCCAATCGCTAGGAAACGACCGTAATCTGGGTTGGAGTGGCATACGGCACGAAGATCATGCTGTCGTACGGGCTCGATGGCTCGCGCTTCACGCGATACGTCTGGGGCAGCACGTACATGAACGG
>CAMPCT010000138.1 GCA_946647055.1 uncultured Atopobium sp.
TTGGGCATGGTGGCCACGTCGGTGAAGCCGCCGTGGGCCGCGGCGCGCGAGCCGGAGGCGATGGTCTCCTTGTACTCGAAGCCGGGGTCGCGGAAGTGGACGTGCATGTCGACCAGGCCGGGGACGAGGTACTTGCCCGCACCGTCGATGACCTCGGCGCCCTCGGGGGCGTCGATGGAGGGTGCGACCTGGGCGATGGAGTCGCCCTCGACGAGGACGTCATGGACGTCGTCAAGGCCAACCTGCGGGTCGACGACGTGGGCTCCCTTGATCAGATACGCCATTACTCTTCTCCTCCCAGCAGCAGGTACATCTCGGCCATGCGGGTCAGGACGCCCGCGTTGACCTGGTTAAGGATCCTGGAACGTGCGCAGTCGGCGACCTCGGCGTCGATCTCCATGCCGCGGTTCATGGGGCCGGGATGGCAGATGATCGCGTTCTCCTTCATGCGCGCCTCGCGCTCGAGGGAGAGGCCGTAGAGGCGGTTGTACTCGCGACGGGACGGGATCGCGGCGCCTTCCATGCGCTCGAGCTGGACGCGGAGCATGTAGACCACGTCCATGTCCTCGATGACGTCGTCGAGGTGGTTGGTCTGCTCGCAGCCAAACCACGAGGGGTCGCCCACCTGGAAGGTGGGAGGCGCGACGAGCGTGACCTCGGCGCCCATGGTCTTGAGGGCCGGGGCCAGGGAGCCGCACACGCGGCTGTGGGCGAGGTCGCCCACGATGGCGACCTTGAGGCCGTCGAGGTGGCCAAAGTGCTCGCGGATGGTGTAGAGGTCGAGCATGGCCTGCGTGGGGTGCTGGTGCTTGCCGTCGCCGCCGTTGATGACGATGGCGTCGGTGTTCTGGGTGATGACCTGCGGGGTGCCGGCGAGCTTGGCGCGGACGACGAACATGTCGACGTTCATGGCGTCGATGGTCTGGATGGTGTCGGCCAGGCTCTCGCCCTTGACCACCGAGGAGGTGGAGCCGCCCATGGAGATGGAGTCGGCGGAGAGGCGCTTCTCGGCCAGCTCGAAGCTCTTGAGGGTTCGGGTGGAGGGCTCGAGGAAGAGGTTCACGATGGTGCGGCCTCGCAGCGCGGGGACCTTCTTGATGGTGCGGGCGTTGACGATGGGATCGAACGACTTGGCCGTGTCGAGGATCTGCGTGATGTCGTCGGCCGTGAGCGACGTCGTGTCGATGAGGTGCTTGACTGAGAGCATTGCTCGGTACCTCCCTACTTCTTATCGATGGCCCAGATCTCGACGACGTCCTTGTCGTCGAGCGGGGTCACGTTGACGCGGACGTCCTCGTCGCGAGAGGACGGGACGTTCTTGCCCACGAAGTCAGCGCGAATCGGGAGCTCGCGATGTCCGCGGTCGACCATGACGGCAAGCTGGACGGACTTGGGGCGACCAAGGTCCATGAGCGCGTCGAGGGCGGAGCGGACCGTGCGTCCGGTGTAGAGGACGTCGTCGACGAGGACGATGTCGACACCGTCGATCGAGAAGAGGATCTCGGTCGCATGCAGGACCGGGGCGATGGCACGGGAGATGTCGTCGCGATAGAAGCTGATGTCGAGCTTGCCGATGCTGGGGCGACGCCCCTCGATCTTCTCGATCTCGTCTGCGATGCGGTTGGCCAGGGTGACGCCCCTGCGCACGACGCCCACGAGGGCGATGTTGTCCGAGCCCTCGTTGCGCTCGAGGATCTCGTGGGCGATGCGCGTGAGGGCACGCGACATGCTCTGCTCGTCCATGATGGTCGCCTTTGGCTTGAGCTGCTCCATATGACTCCTTCCCAAAGAAAAAGATGCCCGTCCGCCTTGCGCGTGACGCGACATCCATGAAGGGCCTCTGCTGCGAAGCTGCTCTGTTTTGGCGCCTTGCGGGCATCTCGTACCGCGCTTAAAGGTCACATACACTATAGACGAGTTTTCACTCCTGCACAGAAGCCCCACGTCCTCCCGCGGACCAGCATGGGGCCACTCGGGATCCCTAGTGGGATATGCGCTGGTAGATGTACTGACCCCCCACAAGGCGCAGCCCGTGCGCCTCGGGTTGGGCAATCGAGTCGGCCTCGTGCGGCTCTTCCTCCCGCCCCACGAAGAGGAAGCCGCCAGGGGCAAGTGACGCCGCGAGCCGTTCCTTCACTCGCTCGATCTGCGCGGGCGAGAAGAACTTGATGACGTTGAGGCACACGATGACGTCGAAGGGCTTGGGGTACTCGTCGGTGAGGAGGTTGATGTTCTGGGTGCGCACGACCGCCTTCATCTCGTCCGAGAAGGTGAATCGGCCCTCCTCATTGACCCGCCTGGCATGCCGCGCATAGCGCTCCCCAAGCTCGTCGAAGTGCCTTGGGTGGTATTCCGCCCTCTGACAGCGCTCGAGGAGCTCGTCGTCGTAGTCGGTCGCGAGGACCTCGATTGCCTCGAGCGGCACATAGTCCATGAGGACGAGTATGGTGCTGTAGACCTCCTCGCCCGACGAGCAGCCGGCACACCACACCCGCACGCGATCACGGCCCGCAAAGGTGGACAGGCAGCTCTCGATGAACAGGTCCCAGTCATCTCCCCTGAAGAAGTGCGAGCCCTTCAGGGTGAGGCTATGGCGCAGGTCCTCGAGTCCCTCGGGGTTGTCCCTGAGGTAGTCGTAGTACTCGCCCAGGCTGGAGAAGCCCCTTTCGCCCGCACGCTTCTTGAGGAGCCGGATGGTTGATTTCTTGTAATGGGCGAGCTCCGGGACGAGCGTGATGATGGCGCGGTAATAGGCCTTGTCCGACGCGATTCTGATGCCGAGGGCATCGAGGGGTGGCAGGTCCCCAAGGCGGACCATCGTCAGGTAGGACCAGTCGCGCACGCCCCGATAGGCACTTCGCACGACACGATAGGCGGGCTCAGGCAAGACTCCTCGCAGGATTTTGCCAGCCTTGGACATCGGACACCCCCTCTCTTCCTACCTGATTGCGGACGGCGGCCAAGAGCCGAGGCTCATGCCTTGAGGTGACGCTCGGACTCCTTGTCCTGGCGACGGCGGCGTTCGAGATAGACGCCCACGCGCGCGAAGGCAAATCCCAGGCCGTTGACGCGGGTGGAGTAGACGAACTCCTTCGCCAGCGCCGCATAGTATCCCCTCTTGTCCATCTTGGGGACCTCGCGGCCCGAGAGCTCGAAGGCAAGCGTCCGAAGCTGGGGCGACACGTTCTCGAGCGACATGATGACGTCGGTGTCCATGCGACCGAAGAGCGCGGCCATCGCCGGACGGAGCGTCTCGTCCTCGAGCGCCCCGCGTCCGATTGCCTCGCCCGCATAGCGGAAGCCGATGGTCGCGAGCGACCGGCGGATGCCGAAGTCGGTGATGCCCAGGCGCTCGACGACGTCGGCCATGTCGTTCCAGCGCTCGAAGGAGAGCGCCAGGACGCGCGTCGCGCTGCTCGAGCCGGGCAGGTCCTCGCGATAGCAGTAGTAGGGCACGTCACGGTAGACGATGCGCTCCGCCTGGCACATGGTCTCGAAGAGGAAGGGGTTGTCGACCCACCCCGCCCCGGGGACCTCCTTGAAGCGAATCCCCCGCTCGTCGAGGAAGCCCTTGCGGTACAGGGCCGACCAGACCGAGGGGTGGTGATAGACCATACGCGGCTCCTCCACCAGCGTGAACGGCTGCTGGGGAGGGTCGATGCGATGGTAGTAGGAGCAGTGGAGCTTGCGCTCCTGCGGCGTGTCGGGCATCCAGATGCGCCAGTAGGGACTCTTGACGATGTCGGGCAGCGGGTCGAAGCCCCGCGCGAACTCGAAGAGGTCGTCATGCATGTGGGGCTCGACCCAGTCGTCGGGCTCCAGGATTGCCACGTAGGTACCACGGGCCTCGTCGATGCCGCGATTGACCGAGGCGCCATAGCCCTGGTTCTGCTTGTCGATGACGCGGATGCGCGGGTCCTGAGCCTCGTGCATCCTCATGACGGCGAGCGAACCATCGGTGGACCCGTCGTTGAGGACGAGGATCTCGAGGGAGACGCGATCGTTCTGACGTGCCGACGTGAGCGCCTGGTCGAGATAGCGCTCGGTGTTGTAGCACGGGATGATGAGGGTGACGTCGATGGCGGACATCGGTCATCGCTCCATGTTCTTGTAGGCGTTGCAGACCTCGGCGGTGGGGCCATCCATGCGCAGAATGCCCTTCTCTATCCAGCAGACGCGGTCGCACATGCGCTCGACGAGGTCGATGGAGTGGCTCACGAGCAGGATGGTGACGTTCTCGGACTCGACGAGTTCGCGGATGCGCTGCTCGCACTTGGCCTGGAAGAACTGGTCGCCGACCGAGAGGGACTCGTCGACGATGAGGATGTCGGGATCGGTCGCCGTGGCAATGGAGAAGGCGATGCGCGCCACCATGCCGCTCGAGTAGTTCTTGAGGGGCATGTCCATGAAGTTCTCGAGCTCGGCGAAGCGCACGATGTCGTCGAAGTGGTCGTCGATGAACTCCTTGCGATAGCCCAGCAGGGCCCCGTTGAGGTAGATGTTCTCCTTTGCGGTGAGCTCGGGGTCAAAGCCCGCACCCAGCTCGATGAGCGGGGCGATGTTGCCATGGACCTCGCAACGGCCCTCGCTGGGGTCGAGGACGCCGGCGATGATCTTGAGCATGGTCGACTTGCCCGACCCGTTGGTGCCCACCAGGCCGAGCGCCTCTCCCTTGCCCACCTTGAAGGAGACGTGGTCGAGGGCACGGAAGGGCTTGAAGTTGACCTCGCCGCGCGTGAAGGCGATGAAGTACTCCTTGAGGGAGTTGAACTGCTCGGACGCGATGTTGAAGATCATCGAGACGTCGTCGACGACGATGGTGCCGCGCTCGCCCGTGACCTGTGTCGTTTCGTCTGCCATGTGACCACCTAGATGTACAGGATGAACTTGCTCTCGGTCTTGCGGAAGACCAGGTAGCCAATGCCCAGTGAGAGCAGCGCGAAGGCGATGCAGCCAAGGTGGAGCATGAGGCCGGGGTCGGTCCGCCAGAGCAGGATGCGACGGATGAAGGTGACGTAGAGGTACATGGGGTTGAAGCGCTCGAGCGTCTGGAGCCACTCGGGCAGGATGCTGATGGGATAGAAGAGCGGGGTGAGGTAGGTCCAAGCCGAGAGCAGGACGCCCCACAGGTGCATGACGTCGCGGAAGAACACGGCCAGCGACGAGAGCAACAGCGACAGCCCCACGCAGAAGATGGTGAGGTAGAGGATGCCCAGCGGCAGGTAGAGCGCATAGACGGTGGGGATCCAGCCGTAGAAGAGCATGACGAGCGCGACGGCGACCATCGAGAAGGCGTAGTTGGTCACGGCGAACAGGACCTTCTGGACGGGGAAGACCCAGCGGTTGATCTTGACCTTCTTGAGCAGCGACGACGCCCAGATGATCGACCCCATGCCCGAGCTGGTGGCATCGCTCATGAGGGAGAAGGCGGTGTTGCCGAGGATGAGGTAGATGGGGAAGTTGGTGATCGTCTCGTCGGTGATGCGGATCATGCGGGAGAAGACCGCGGCCGTGATGGCCATCATGAGGAGCGGGTTCAGGACGCTCCACAAGATGCCGAGCACGCTTCGGCGGTACTTGAGCTTGAAGTCCTTGGAGACGAGCTGCCTCACCACGTACATGTCGCGCTGCGCGGCAGGATACCAAGCATCGTTACCCGAGATGGCGTGCTTGGTGGCGAGCTCGGTGGAAGATGTATCGCTCACGGTCCTCCCTAGTCCGTTTGTGGTGTGTGCCACCGTGTGGCGAATGTGGCGCATGGCGCCTGACCAACTACTGAATTTTAGCATCACGCGGTGTTCGCGTCCCACGTGAGGAGACGTCCGAACATGCACGCCACAAGATGTGGGGCTCGTGAGTCCGCGCCCCAAGGGCCACGGGCCAACAAAAAAGTGCTAACCCGCGAAGGGGTTAGCACTCGGGCCATCTGGCTCC
>CAMPCT010000139.1 GCA_946647055.1 uncultured Atopobium sp.
GCCATGATCTTGATGCCACGGCTCATCTCGGAGACCTCGGTGGCACGGCTGTCGGAGCGGCGCCCATTGGGCGGCGGCGAGACGAGCTGCAGGTAGTCGATGATGACCAGCCCGTTCTTCTTGCCGTGGAGCATGCGGCGCGCCTTGGCGCGGATCTCGGTGATGGTCGTGTCGGGCTTGTCGTCGATCATGATGTCGAACTGCGAGAGGTCGCCGGTCGCCTGGATGATGTTCTTCCACTGGTCGGCCTTGATGCGCGCACCGCGAATCTCCTGCAGGCCCACGCCCGACTGGGCGGCCAGGAGGCGCTGGGCGACCTCGCTGGCGCTCATCTCGAGCGAGAACAGGGCGACCGAGGCGCCCATCGACGCCGCGTTGGCGGCAAGCGAGAGGGCGAACGAGGTCTTGCCCACGCCGGGTCGGGCGCCAACCACGACCATCTGGCCGGGGCGCAACCCCTGCAGCGCGTTGTCGAGGCTCGGGAAGCGCGTCTCGATCCCCAGGGAGGAGGTGCTCGAGTTGGCCATCTCCTCGAGCTCGGTGTAGAGCTCCTCCATGACGTCGCTCAGCTGACGGTACGAGGAGCGGACGTCACGGTCGGTCACCGAGAAGAGCATCCTCTCGGCGTCGTTGACGACCTCCTTGGTGTCCTCGGGGGCGCTGTAGGCGAGCGCCGAGATGTTGGCCGTGGCCTCGATGATGAGGCGCAGGGTCGTGTCGCGACGGAGGATCTCGGCGTGGTGCTCCCAGTTGAGCAGCGGCATGGTGTTGTTGCCAAGCTCGATGAGGTAGGGCCTACCGCCCACGCGGTCGAGCCTCCCCTGCGACGCGAGGTAGTCGGCAAGCGAGACCACGTCCACCGGAAGGCTCTTGTCGAACATGGCGTGCATGGCCGAGAAGATCATCTGGTTGGAGGGGATGTAGAAGTCCTGCTCGTTGAGGTCCACCAGGGCCTGCTGGAGGATGTCGGGCGAGATGAGCATGGCGGAGAGGACCGCGACCTCGGCAGCCGGGTCCTGCGGCATGGCGGCGCCGGCGGCAGGCGCCGCGGGCGGACGCGCGTCATCCCTAGCGGGCATCTTTGTTCCTCCTCGTGGTCAATCTCGAGACGACCAAGCCACCCATCTGGGCATTCGCCGAGGGGGCCGGTTGCCGCATAGTAGACCAACCACGGGGTCCCTGTCTCGCTCAAATTGGACCATAATCCGCTTTGTACACGCGCCTGTCGTTTTCTTTTTGGCACTATCTGCGATTTCATGACTTTTCAACGTTTTCGACAATTTTCGAAGAAATCTGCCGAGCGGTTTTCAACAATCGCGGTCATGTGCTCTGCATATTCACGATACCTCTCCCGTTCCTGCCAAACCTTACACTCTTCATAACTTTCAGGTTATGTTTCCGCAGGTAAACGGCCTATAGGTATTCACGAAAATGAAAAGCCCTGCTCACAGGGGGTGCTGTGGGCAGGGCTTTTTCTTGCAAATCAAAGGCACTGGAGCCGTTCGTTTGCATTCCATCTACCTGCGGCTTTTGTTGAAAGGGGCAGGTAGATGCTGTTGAGTCAGAAACGCCTACTCGGCGTCCTCGGCGGGAGCCTCCTCGGCCTCAGCCTCGGCCTCTGCCTCGACGACCTCGGCCTCGGGGGCCTCCTCGGCGGGAGCCTGGGTGCCGTCACCAACGAGCAGCCCGAGCTGGGCGTTGATCTCGCGGTACAGGTTGACGGTGACCTCGTGCTCGCCGGCGGTCTTGATCGCGGCGGTGCGCTCGATGCGCTTGCGGTCGATGATGACGCCGAGCTGGGCCTCGACGGCCTCGGCGATCATGGCGGTGGTGACGGAGCCGTAGAGCTGGCCCTCCTCGCCCACCTTCACGTTGATGAGGACGCGCTTGCCGTCGAGGGCGGCCTTGGTGGCCTCGGCGTCGGCGATGCGACGCTCCTCGCGCTTGGCGATGTTGTGGCGACGCTCCTCAAGCTGCTTGATGTTGCCAGGGGTGGCAGCGATGGCCATACGGTTGGGGAACAGGTAGTTCTCCGCATAGCCCTGGGCGACGTCGACGACGTCTCCCTCTCCGCCCTTGCCCCTGAGCTCACCCAGAAGGATGACTTTCATGGACACTCCTTTGGTCGGTCGACGGCCTGGCCGCCGACTTGCTCACTAACTCTGTGGCTCACCGCTTGGGCTGCTGCCGCGCGCGAGGCGCCGGAAGTTTGCCCAGAAGTCGATGAGCCCTATCCCGCTCACGACAGGGAGCGAGAGCTCGATGTTGACTGCGACTGCCAATGCGATGGCGGTACCGATGCGACCGATGCCCATCCGCGCGATGAGCCAGGCGATGACGCCGAAGCCGTCAAGGGCCAGGATGACCCGTGCGACCAGCAGCGCGTTCAAGCCAAGCATCAGGGCGACGTTGCCACGCTCCCCCATCACGCCTCCAAGGGCGCACAAAAGAATCGCCGTGGCCATGACCCCGATGACCCAGAGGGGCGTGTCGAGGTACCTGATGGGCAGGCGTGGGGAGTCCGCGCCGATTCGCCTGAGGCCACCCCTCGAGCCCAGCTGGGCACACGCGACCGAGATGGTCGCCACGAAGAGGTAGCTCGACGGCCAGAGGAGCAGCGCGACGTTGCGCGCCGTCTCGAGCGCGCCCGTCGAGGCGATGCCCGCCTGGCTTGCGTACGTCTCCACGATCCTGTCGATCTCCGTCGAGAACACCGCCTCGATCGTGGTCCCCAGGCTCGCCGCCCGCCACGCGTCCACCACGATGAACACGAGGCCAAGGGCGATGGTCAGCAGGGTCGCCATGCTTATGGACGTTCCCTTGCGCGCGACATGGGCGCCAAGGAGGCATCCGGAGAGGTAGGTCGCGACGCCCATGAGGACATCGGGAACACCCGCCCCGGAGAGAAGCCCCACGGCAACGACGGCGGCGAGGGGCAGTGCCTTGCGGGCGTCCCCTCCCCTGGCGGCGAGCATCGCGGTGCCAAAGGCGGCAAAGTATGCCGCGAGCGGCAATGCGACGGTGCCGAGCAGGGCTCCGAACACGCACCAGACATACCCGCGGACGGGAGAGACCACCACGACGGGCGTCTCCTCATACCGCACGAGCTGCCTGTCGCGCGCCTCGGGCGTCTCCATGCCCTCGGGCATGGGAGGCCTTCCGCTGTCCTGCCTGTCGTCCATCAGCCTTCGTCAGCCAATCTCGAGCGTAACGGGCTAGTTGCGCTCGCGACGGCCGCCGCGGCTCGAGACCACGGGAACGGCATACGGCACGAGGGCCATCTCGCGGGCGCGCTTGATGGCGTTCGCGATGTCATGCTGGTGCTGCGTGCAGGCGCCGGTGACGCGACGGGGCTTGATCTTGCCGCGGTCGGTCATGTACTTGCGAAGGAGCTGGACGTCCTTGTAGTCAATGAAGTCCGTGTTCTCCTTGCAGAACTGGCAGTGCTTGCGACGCGGCTGACGCTGATAGTCTGTAGCCATGTCTTTCTTACCTTTCTTCTGGCGGCTTCGCCGCCATGGTTCCTAGAACGGGATGTCCTCGTCTGAGAAGAAGTCGGTGCCGGGCTGGGTCGTCTGCGCGGGAGCGCTGGCGACGGGCTGGGCATATGCGGGAGCAGCGGCAGGAGCGGGAGCCTGCGGCGCGTAGCTCTGCCGGCTGTAGCTCTGCTGCGGGTACTGCTGCTGGTCGTAGCCCTGGCCCTGGCTCTGGCCCTGACCCCTCGAGAGGAACTCGATCTCGTCGACCACGACCTCGAGCTTGGAGCGCCTGGATCCGTCCTGGGCTTCCCAGGCACGGTAGCGCAGCTTGCCCTCGATCGCGACCTTGGTGCCTTTCGAGAGGTAGCGGTGGAGGGACTCGGCACGTGCACCAAACATGGTGCAGTCGATGAAGTTGGGAACGTCCTCCCACTCGCCGGTCTGCTGGTTCCTCCGACGGTCGTTGACGGCGACACCGAACGTCAGCACGTGCGTGCCGGAGTTCGTGGCCTTAAGCTCGGGATCACGAGTAAGGTTTCCACTGATGACAACTCGGTTGATGCTCATATAGCTCACTGCCTCTCGTTGGCGGGCATGCCCGCCGCTTCACGTCTAGTCCTTGTCAGGTCGGCGCACGATCATGTGGCGCTTCACCGCATCGTTGATGCGGAGAACGCGATCGAGCTCGGTGATCTGCGTGGGATCGGCGTGGAAGTCGATGAGGGTGTAGTCACCCTCGGCGAGCTTGTCGACCTCAAAGGCGAGCTTGCGCTTGCCCCAGTCCTGGACGTTGTCGATGACACCACCATCCTCGGTGATGGCAACGTCGATGCGCTTCATAACGCCAGCGCGGACTTCCTCGGTGATCTGGGGATCGACAAAGAACAGCAGTTCATAAGCCTTCATGTATGTCACCTCCTCTGGGCTAATGGCCCCGGGACGTGAAGGATGCGCCCGGAGCAGGAAAGGTTCGGTCTGGAATCGTACCACATTGGCCGGATATCCAGCAGATTCACACAACCTGGCTCCTGTCGGGGCCCCTCGCCCTTCCCACGCGACGTCTTCGAGTATGCAGAGGGCGTCTGACAAAAATAAGTGAACGCGCAGACCACTTTCAAACAGGGTCACGCAAAGGCCAAGCCCAGCGCCCCTGTTGGAGGACGCTGGGCCGTTTGGGGTCATTCGCAGAATCCACAGGGCGAGCACAAGTGCCCGCCCAGGACCGTGGGCGACGAGGTTCTAGGAGTCCTGGGGCTTCTCGGGATAGATGTTCTGGTCGGGCAGGAGCGGTTCCGCAGGGACGACCGGGGCCGTCGGGGCATTCCAGACGCGCGGCGCGGACGGGATGCGCTCGGGAAGCGGCGCGCTCTTGTCGCCCCACGCGGGGACGTCGAACTGGAGCATCCACAGCCCCACCGCGTTGGTGATGACCAGCGAGAACAGCGTGCCGATGAACGAGGTGACGACCGAGGTGATGGCGAAGGCGGGGCCGAGCACCGCAAGGATCTCGCCGATGGCCTTCCCGGCCTCGGCGGGAGTGTCGACGTACGCGACCTCGCCAATGACGTCGATGATGACGGGGGTGGCGGCCATGGTGCCCAGGGTCATGATGATGCCGGAGACCACCATGATGATGACGCTTGCGAAGAGCGAGATTCCCGCGATGCGGAGGATCCCCTTGGGGTCGGCGTCGACCATCTCGATGATGCGCCCAAGGCCGAGGCCCGCCGTGAACTGCTGGTAGATGGTCGCGCGGAGGCACGCGACCGTGATGACTATGCTCATGAAGACACCAACCAGCGTGATCAGGAAGGAGAGGACGTCACCAACGACGCCATTGCCCCCGAGCGACCTGAGGATGCCCACGACCAGGGCGTAGGGCAGGGCCCAGCACACGCTGACGAGAAACGCCCTCCATCCGACCGCGATGCATGCCCAGATGTCCACGCCCGCCTGCTTGGGCGACGAGTCGATGCCCCATGCGGTGAGGCGCGCCCACTCGAGCGTGTAGCCCAGCAGGGCGAGCGGCCCAAAGATGGGGACGAAGGCGGCGAGGGAGAGGAGCAGGACCGGCTTGATCCATCCGGGGACACGGGTCAGCATCCTCCAGCTTCGGCTGAGATAGTCCTCATCGAAGTAAACGAGCCTTTGCTGTTGCATGGCACTGCCCCCGTCTCTGCTGTGTCGGCGTTCCAACCGATAAGTATAGTCGCGCGAGGCTCGGCCTGTCGCGAAACGTGTGACCCACGGTTGCCGCACCTGTGCGAGCGGGTGACACAGGGACGGGGGCCGGAGGCGGGGTCCCCCGTCGGGAGCGTTTCCACTGTGCCACCCGCCGGGACAGTCGCGCGCGCACCCCATGGCTGTGCGAGCGGGTGACACAGGGACGGGGCCCTCCCCGAAAACGAAAAGACCCCCAT
>CAMPCT010000140.1 GCA_946647055.1 uncultured Atopobium sp.
GCGCCGAGAAGGGCGCCACAGGTGCCATAGGTGTTGCCGACGCCACGGCCCAGGCCCTCGGCCAGGCGGAACACCTCGACCTCGTCACGGCCGAGTTCCTCGGCAAACGCGCAGGCGACGGACTGCGAGCAGTTGTAGCCCCTGTCATGCCGCGCGACGGCGGCCTCCGACCTCGTGGACATGGCCCTTCCCCTCCTTGTTCGTCTGACGCGACCCCTCCCAGGTGCCACGTCGTGTCAAGTCTACTCTGCGAGCAGGGCCTCGCCGAGGTCCTTGCCACCAAGGATGTGCATGTGCAGGTGGTTGACCACCTGCCCGGCGTCGGCGCCGGTGTTCATGATGACGCGGAAGCCGCTGTCCTTGATGCCCTCGGCCTCGACGACCTTGTCGATAAGCTCCACCATCGCGGCAAGCGTCTGGGCGGGAACGCCGTCGACGATGTTGCAGTGATGTGCCTTGGGCACGACGAGGACGTGCACGGGAGCGACGGGGTTGAGGTCGCGGAAGGCGGCCGCGAGCTCGTTCTCGGCGACCATGCTCGTGGGGATCTCGCCGTTGGCGAGCTTGCAGAAGATGCAGTCTGACATGGATGGCTCCTTTCGTCCGTGCTATTCGTCGATGAACGCGACCGCCGGCGCTGCGGCGGTGTCGGGTGCCACATCCTGTTGTGCCGCGTCGACGAGCACCTGAACGCGCTGCTCGGCAGAGGCAAGGCGCTCGCGCAGGCTCGCAAGGAGCTCGACGCCGCGCTGGTAGCTCGTGAGGGCCTCCTCCAGCTCGAGGTCACCACCCTCGAGCATGCGCACGACCTGCTCCAGCTCGACCGAGGCCTCCTTGAAGGTCATCTCGTCGATGGGGCGGAATTCCTTTCCAGACATTCGCTCGTCCTTTCTCCCAGGCCGGTCACGCCGTGTGCGACAGGCCCCTTGAATACCGTTCGTACGTCAGCGCACTCCCGTGACCCTGGCGTCGATGCGCCCGTCCCCCAGCATGACCTCGATGTCGTCGCCAACCGAGACGGACGACGAGCTGGCCACGACGTGTCCCTCCTCGTCCCTCACGATGGAATAGCCGCGGCCAAGGACCTTGAGCGGCGACAGGGCGTCGAGGGCAGCCGCGGACCGTCCGACAAAGGCAGCATGCGGTTGCGTGATGTGCGGGGCAACCGCCACGATGCGACCTGCAAGGGACCTGACGGCCAGCTCATGCCCCGCGACCACGCGAGGAAGAGACGCACGGAGGCGGTCACCCAGCCTGCTTGCGTCGTCTCGACGAGACGCGATGAGGCGTGGGAGCGCGTCGACGAGGCGCTGCTCGGTCATGAGGAGCGACGAACGCCGGTCGGAGACGATCCACGTCGGGTCGGTGAGGCAGCGATGCCTCCCCACCTGGTCGAGGACCGCCCTCTCGCGGGAGACGCGCGAGGTCATGGCTCCACTCGCCCGGTGGGCCAGCCCGTCGACCTCGTGACGCATCGCGTCGACGGTCTTGGCGAGCGCCGCGTCGAGCCGTGCCGCACGGGAGTTGTTCTTGTCGATGATCTCGCCAATGGTGGGCGCCACGCCCTCGGCCGCTGCCGTTGGGGTGGAGGCACGACGGTCGGCCACCATGTCGCAGATGGTGACGTCGGGCTCGTGGCCGATGCCCGTGACGACCGGCACGGGGGATGCGGCGACGGCACGGGCGACGCCCTCGTCGTTGAACGCCATGAGCTCCTCGTAGGAACCGCCGCCACGCACCAGCAGGATGCAGTCGGGACGGGCGGAGGCGGCGAGGGAGAGGGCATGGACGATCGTTGGGGGCGCGGCGTCACCCTGCACGGCACACCCGGCGACGAGGACCTCCACCAGCGGGTTCCTACGGGCGAGCGTGCGCTTGACGTCATCGATGACCTTGCCCGTGGGCGAGGTGACCACGGCCACGCGCGTGCAGAAGGCGGGAATGGGCCGCTTGCGGGCATCGGAGAGCAGGCCCTCGGCCTGGAGCTTGCGGGCGAGTTCGGCGACGCGCTGGCGCAGGAGTCCCTCCCCCGCCACCGACACGCCCCTTGCGACGAAGCTGAGCTTGCCCGTCTTGTCGTATACCTCGAAGGAGCCCCTCAGCTGCACGAGCAGGCCGTCCGAGAGCGCCGCGCGCACCTGCTCGTCGAGGGACGAGAAGACCCCGCGCCAGATGATGACGTCCATGGAGGAGGACTCGTCCTTGACCGAGAAATAGCAGTGGCCGGTACGGTTGGGACCGTGCCAGCCCGTCAGCTCGCCCACCACGACGAGCGTGGGAATCCGCGAGACGGTGAGCTTCGCGAGCGCGACGGCATCGGAGACCGAGAGGGAGGCATCCTCCCCGCCATCCACGAAGAGCCTGTCGGTCATGCGCCCCTACCTTCTGCTGCCGCGGGTACGGCTCTGGAGGTAGAGGAACTGGAAGATGGAGGTGAGGGCGGCCGCCACATAGGTGAAGGCCGCAGCCCTGAGCACCTCGCGCGCACCACGCGAGGCCGTCGCGTCGAGGCCGCAGGAGTCGATGAAGTTGACCGCCCTGCCGGAGGCGTCAAGCTCGACGGGAAGGGTCACGAGGTGGAACAGGACCGAGAAGGCGAACAGCCAGACGGCGATCTTGGTCAGGCTGACGGCGCCGAGCATCGAACCGGCGAGGAAGACGAGCATCCATGTTGACGAGGTGAGGTTCACGAGCGGGACGAGCGACGTCCTCATCTGCATGGGGAGGTAGCCACAGGCCTTCTGGAGGGCATGGCCCGCCTCGTGGCAGGCGACGGCGACCGACGCGACCGAGCCGCCCGAAAGGTTCTCCTGCGAGAGGTAGAGGTTGTTGTCGGTGGGATTGTAGTGGTCGGTGAGGTGACCCGCGGTCCCCTTGATCCCCACGTCGGTGGCGCCTTCGGTGTAGAGCATGCGGCTGGCCACCTGGGCACCTGTCTCGCCGGTGTTGACGGGGACGCGTGACCACTTGGAGTACGTGCTGTTGATGTAACTCTGGGTGATGACGCCCAGCACCATCGAGATGACGACGATGAGCAAGTAACCCATGTCAAACCCGTAGCCGTAGTTCATGGATAGTCCCTTCTCCGTTTGCCTTCCCTGCATTGTATCCCGTGGGGAGGACGTTTATGCGCGGCACGAAGGAGGAACCCCGCGACCGTGTCAGAGCACCTCGATGCGGCCGTCCTTGACGGTGAGGCCGAGCTCGCCGGCGAGCAGCCGATCGAGCTGCGTTCCCACCAACTCGCGCCGCCAGCCGGTCGAGACGCGCGACATGGGACGGTTGACGACGAAGGTGTGCAGGTCGTCGCGGGAGGCGATGAGCTGGACGGCGACGCCGCTCTTCTCGGAGACGCGTCGCACGAGCGCGTACATGAGGTCGAGGACGCACTCCATCTCGGCAGACGGGCGCGAGTGGCGCTCGGCATGGGGAAGCTCGCCGTCGGGGCAGGCCCTTCCGCGCGCTATCGCCTCGAGGAGCGCCTGGACGTCCTTCGAGGAGACCTGCTCGGTGCCCCGCACCTTCCTGAGGTGTCGCTCGTCTGCGGGAGGCAGCTTGCAGAGCTCGACGATGACCTCGTCGGAGAGCACCCACTTGCGCGGCAGGTCGCGGGTGGCCGCACGGTCCTCGCGCCACGCGCACACCTCGCGCGCGATGGCGAGCTGACGGCGCGTGAGCGAGCTCACGCGCTTGAGGCGCAGGTAGGCGTGGCACGGGTCCCGATCGAGATGGATGGGGTCGGCAAGCGCCGCGAACTCGGGCTGCACCCACGAGAGCCGGTCGCGCTCGATGAGCTCCGATACCATGCGCTCGTAGATTCCCGGCAGGTAGCGAACGTCGTCCTCGGCGTACTCGAGCTGGTAGGGCTCGAGCGGACGCCGGGACCAGTCGGTGAGGGACGCCGCCTTGGGGAGGTGCACGCCCGTGTAGGCCTCGACAAGCGCACCGTAGCCCATCTGCATGCGATGACCCAGGAACGCCGCAGCCACCTGGGTGTCGAAGAGCGGCGCGACACGACAGCCGAGGGCATGGTCGATGGCATCGAGGTCCTGCGAGCAGGCATGGAGCACCTTGGTGATGGAGGGGTCCTCGAACAGCGTCGCCAAGCCGGAGATGTCCTCGATGAGCAGCGGGTCGATTGCGACGCTCTCGGTGGGGGTGGCGATCTGGATGAGGCAGAGCTTGGGGAAGAAAGTCTTCTCGCGGAGGAACTCGGTGTCGACGGCAAGGACGCGCGCGGAACGCGCGCGCTCGCAGAATGCGTCGAGGTCATCCTTACTTGTTATGTACACTCGGTGCCTTTCGATGGGTGGTCGGGCCATAAGGGGTACCATGCAGGAGAGGCACCCCGGCCGCAGCCGGTCTTTGAGAGAAGATGATACCGGACGTGGAGGGCGTTCGCACCCAAGGAGAGGCACGGTAGGCAAACACATGAGAACCCTCATCATCCACAACCTGCGCTCCGGCTTTGGGTCGGACTCGATCTTCGAGTTCGAGCGCGCCCTCATCAAGCCGGGGGACGTCTGCACGCTTCGCGTCCCCGCCCATGACTTCGAGCCGCGCGACGTCCTTGCGGATGCCGAGGACTACGACCTGGTCGTCATCTCGGGTGGTGATGGCACCGCCGCCAACCTCCTCTACGAGCTGCGCAATCGCGACGTCCTGACCTGCATCTTCCCCTCGGGCACCGCCAACCTGCTCTCCGAGAACATCGGGAATGCGGCCGAGCCGTCGACGCTCGCGCTCGCCTGTCGGGCCGGTCGCTACGCCCGGACCGACCTTGGGGAGATGTCCTGGACCAACGACGCCGGCGAGAGCTTCGTGAGAGGCTTCACCATCATGGCGGGGTCCGGCTACGACGCCGAGCTCATGCGCTCCGCCGACCTCAACAAGCAGTCCATGGGCGAGGCGGCCTACTTCTTCGCCGCCCTCTCCAACCCCAACCCCACCTACTCGCACTTCACCATCAGCGTGGACGGGGACGTCGAGGAGTGTGACGGCATCGCCTGCATCGTCGCCAACAACGCCATGATCCAGGGCGAGGTCGAGATCATCCCCGAGTGCTCGATGGCAGACGGCCTGCTCGACGTCATGGTGCTCGAGACCCCCTACGTGATCGGCCTGGCAAGCACCGTCATCTCGGCCCTACTCGACCCCAAGGGCAAGCGTCTGGGCAGGCCCCAGATCAAGGTCTTCCGCGGCAAGGACATCCACGTCGAGTCATCCCATCCCATTCCCCTGCAGGTGGACGGTGACGTCTTCCCGGGACTGGTGCGCGGGTACGAGGCGCGCATCATCGAGCGCTCGACCAAGATCGTCGTCGACCCCCTGAGCCACTACTCGGCCATAGCCGAGGGCTAGCGGGGGTCCGCCTCCCCCATCAGGCGCCCACGGTCGACGGCACCGATCGACCCTGCCGCCGACAGGATCGAGAGCATGATCGACCCGACGTTGGCTGCCGTGGTGGGATAGTCAAGCGCCATGTCAAGCGCGATGAGAACCGCAAGCGCCTCCATGGGGATGCCCATGGTCGTGAGCAGGAGCCCATAGCACACGATCGTCCCGCCCGGGACGGGCGGCGACGCGACAGCATAGAACAGGCAGGTCAGGCAGAGCCTCGCGTACCAGGACGCGTCGGCCCCGACCCCGTAGACGTTCGCGGCAAAGACCATGTTGATGACGAACACGACGATGATCCCGGTCTTGCAGAGCACGAGCCCCAGCGGCACCCCAAAGGTCACCTGCTCGTCGTCCACGCCAAGGCGTTCGTGGCA
>CAMPCT010000141.1 GCA_946647055.1 uncultured Atopobium sp.
ACTTGTCGGCCTTCTCCTTGTTGGCCTTGCTGCGCTCCTCCCACTTGCGGGACTGAGCGACGGCCTCCTTGTACTTGGCCTCCCAGTCGATGGGCTCATCGCCGTGCGGCTCCCCACCCTGCGGCTGCGTGGGCTCCTGCTTGACTTCCTCGGCCATGTCGGCCTCCTTTCGCCCGTGCGGGCTAGTCGGTTCGCCCCGTGCGGGGCATGTCGGGATATGAAAAAGGCCCCCGTGCGGAGGCCGTTTTCTCGGTTTGTGCGGTTTTTCGACGCGATGGGCGCCTTTCGGGGCTATTTCAGGCCGTACATCTTGCGCATGACGTAGAGGGTGCCGTTGGTGTCCTCGCGGTAGCTGCGGCCCTTGGCCGCCTTCTGGCCCGCGATGTGGTCGGTCCACTCCTGCGGGATGTCGCCGTTGGCGCGCAGGCGGTTCGCCTCGCGCCACATGTCGCGGTAGATGGTGGAGTCGTAGCCGTTGATGTGGACCTCGCCGCGCCCGATGCTCGCTATGATCTGGCAGTCACAGCTCCGGTGCGTGTGGCTGGCGGCCTCCTCGGACATGTACCAGTAGCCGAGGCCAGCCGTCATCAGGCACCACGCGCACGTCTCGGCGCCCACCGGGACGCGGGCGTAGCGCACGTCGCGCGGGTCGCGCTGGCCGTTCTTCCAGACGCCGACCTTGCTGGCCCGGTTGACCTCGTACTCGATGCGGTCGGCTAGCAGGTCCGCAAGCTCCTCCTCGTCCAGCTCGCCGTCCCTCATGGCCTGCCGGTAGATGCCGCGCACGGCGATGATGGTGGCCGTCCGGTCGTAGTCGGAGAGCGCCTTGGCGTCGAAGTCCTCGCCGGTCTGCAGGATGGACAGGCCGCGGTAGAACTGGGCCGCGTACTGGGCGCTGGCCTCCTGCGCGTAGCGGCAGGCGCCGGCCACGAGGTCCTCGACCAGCTCCCGGTCGGACAGGTCCACGTTTGCGAGCGTGAAGCCCATGTCCTGCCGGGCAGCGGCGCCTATCTGGTGCACGCCGTCGGCGTAGCGCTGCAGCACGTCCATCGACAGCTCTACGTCAGCCATTGCCGCCGCCCTCTGCCGGCGCGCCGAAGATCTGCGCGAGCATCGCCTGCGCGTTGGCCTGCGCCACCTGGTCGTCGATCTCGCGGCGCGCGTCCTCGGGGACGCCGACCATCTTCCAGAAGGCGCTGGTGCCCGCGAAGCCCGGCACGACGCCGGCCAGCTTCACCGCCGCGTCGGCCATGCTCACGATGGAGGGCATCGCGGGGTTCGTGAAGTTGGGCGTGAAGTCGCGCCACTCGTCCGGCAGGTCGGCCAGCGGCATCCCCAGCTCGGCGGCCATCGCCATCTGCGACAGCGTGCGGATGGTCTCGCGGTTGCCGTCGTTGAGGTCCTGGCACTCGATGATGAGCGGCTCCGAGGCCGCGTAGATGGCCTCCGCGCTGCTCGGGTTGTCGTGTATGATCCCGAGCTGGCTGATGGGCACGTTCGTCTCGCCGCTGAAGCGCGCGGCCAGCGAGCGCATGAAGTCCACGTACTGCTGCATGGACGCCTGCTGCATCTGCATGAACTGGGGCATGACCCCGTCCACGCCGTTGTAGCCCACGCCCATGATGTTGCCGATGTAGGCCTCCCACTTGGTCTTGCCCTCGAAGGCCTCCCGGTCGGCGCCGAGCAGCACCTTCTGCGGGGCCACCGCGAACTGGAAGCTGATGTCGCCGCCCAGCGCGCAGCGCACGGCGCTGTCGGTGATGCTCATGACCGCGCGGGTGATGCGGCTCTGGCCGAAGGGCTTGCGCTGCGTGGGCCGGTAGGCGAAGGAGTCCATGAGCGGGCGCCCCATCGAGTGCGGGGCCGCCTCCCAGCGCCAGCGCCAGCCGTCGCGCCACAGGTAGACGTTGGCCTCCTCGTCGTATAGCGTCGCGGCGAGCGGGCCGTCGATGTCGAGGGTGATGGTCATGCCGTAGGCCACGCGCCCCTTGGCCTCGTCCCACAGCGCCGACGCGTGCTCGGCGTCCCACATGTCGATGCGGGCGCCGCCCGCGGCCATGCCGACCGTGGCGAAGGAGCACCCGTAGACGCCCATGGCCTCGACCGTCTGGCGGTACTTGACCGCCAGCCTGCTGCGCCGGGCCATGGCGTCGAGCGCGGCCTGCACCCCGTCGTCGGTGGCCTCGAAGCCGTCGAAGCGCGAGCGGGTGGCCATGGCCATGACGGCCTTGTTGGGCCAGCCCACGACCGTCTCGACGCTCAGCAGCTCGGGCGGGGTCGAGATGCCGAAGTCCTTCAGGCGGTTGCGCCCGTCGTAGTAGGCGTAGCGCTCCTGGTTGCGGTTGAGCCGCGCGTACCACACGTCGTAGCAGTCGCGCAGCTCCTGCGCCCACCGCTCGGGCATGTCGCGCGGGACGTCCAGCTCGGGTGGCACCAGCGGCAGGCCGTGCCACGTGTCGGGCTGCGGCAGGTCGTTGACCTTCCTGCCACCCCGCCCGTCGGGGTATGTGTCGGGCGTCTGCTCTATCACCAGACCACCGCCTTTCTCTCCGGGTTGCGCTTGGTGGTCATGGCCCCCCAGTAGGCGAGGGCGCATGCCTCGATGAGGGTCGCGTCGGCCTCGTCGGTGGACTGGAAGCCCCAGCCGCCGCCCTGACCGAGCGGGCGCCTGCGTGACCGCGTTGCCGAGGCGTCGAGCGCCTCCTGCCCGTAGTGCGTCACCGTGCGCTCCCTGACGGCGTTGGCGAGCGACGAGCATGCCGCCGCCATGTCCGCCGTGCGCGGGCGCACGATCTCGTTCTTCGGTACCCGCTCCGCGAGCAGGCGCTCGGTCAGCGTCTGCGAGTTGGAGGGCCCGTCGATGAGGATGAGGGCGGCGCCCGGCGCGACGCGCACGAGCGTCTCCACGAACCACCCGATGCCGTGGCCCAGCCCGCGCGAGTCCACGACGTAGACGAAGGGGCGGTTCTCCGTCCCCCTGTGGCAGGCCGCGAGCGTGCCCACGCTGCCGTCGGGGCTGAACTTCACCGCGTAGCAGACCAGCCCGGCCTTCTCCGGGTTGTCGATGCGGCACGCGTCCCAGTCCCTCGGCAGGATGGGTGCCGACGTGGCTATGGCCTCGGGCCACCAGCCGAGGTGCTCCCGCGCGAAGGTGTCCGGGTTCATCGTCCGGGCGTCCTTCATGATGGCCGGCTCGAGGAGCTGGTAGCCGAGCGACGGGTTGTACTCGTACCACCGCGCGACGTCCAGCGGGTCGCCGACTTCGGGGGCGCTCCACTCGTGGATGCACCCGCCGATGTAGGGCGCCTCGTGCAGGCTGGCCCTGATGGCGGCGAACTTCTCGCCCTTCAGCGCCTTCTCGGGGTTCGGCACGGTGCCCATCAGGATGGTTTGCGGGCTTCCGTGCGGGGCGGCCGAGTTGAGCGGGCTCAGGGCCGCGTCCTGCGCATCGGTGTAGTTTTGCGCCTCGTCCACCACGACGAGGTCGAAGGTCCCGCCTCGGCCGGCGTCGTCGTTGCCGCCGCGCGTGCGGAACTCTATGCGCGCGCCGTTGGTCAGCTCGAGGACCATCTGGTTTGCGCCCGTCGTGTAGCGGGCCACCAGGCGGTTCAGCTCGGGGTACTTGGCCAGCGGGTCGTTCTTCTTGGTGCCGAACTTGGCGCGCAGGCGGTCGAAGGCGAGCTTGGCCGTCTGGTACTCGTGCGCGGTGTGGAGGATCCACTCGCCGCGTATGACCAGCCCCTCGGTCTCGCGCGGGTCGCAGACGCCAGTCTTGCCGTTCTGGCGCGGCACCGGCAGGACGCACAGGCTGTTGAGCAGCCTGCCGTCGTCGTCGAGCGCCAGCCAGTCGTCGAGCAGCGTGCGCTGCCACGGGTGCGGGCTCATGCCGTACGCGTCGGCGAGGGCGCACGCCAGCTTGCCTTCGGAGCGCGCCCAGCTCCCGCACCAGCTGTAGGTGGGGGTCTGGTTGCCGAGCATCAGAGCGCTATCTCCTCGGCCTGCGCGAGGATCCGCGCCAGCGGGCTGTCCTCCTCGCGGACCTCCTCCATGCCGTATGTCTGCAGCAGCTCGGTGAGCTGCGCGAGGCTCTTGCGGTAGTTGGCCATGAGCTGGTTGTAGGCCTCGTAGATGGGGTGCTTCCGCACGCCGCGCTGGCCGCCGCCGTTGTCGTAGGCCACCACCAGCTGCTGGTTGGACTTCTGCATGGCGCTGCGCGTCTCGGCCAGCTTCCTGCACTGGAAGACCACGTTCTCTGCCAGCTCAGTGGCGTAGGGCCTCAGCTTCTCCGGTATGCAGGCGCAGATGCTCTCAGCCTCGGTCATGTCTCCCCCTTACTCCGTCGCCAGCTTGGCCTCCCGCCCGGTCAGGCGCTCCCAGCGCGCCACTATCACGTCGCAGTAGGCGGGGTCCAGCTCCATGAGGTATGCGTCGCGGCCCATCTGCTCGCATGCGATGGCCGTGGTGCCGCTGCCGCCGAACAGGTCGAGCACGGCGTCGCCGCGCCGGCTGCTGTTGCGCACGAGCCGGGCGAAGAGCGGGACGGGCTTCATGGTCGGGTGCTCCGCGCTCGCCAGCGGCTTGTCGAAGCGCAGGACCGTGGTGGCCGCGTCGGGCGACAGGATCTCCTCGAGCATCTGGCGCAGCTCGCCCTTGCTCATCTTCTTGAGGTTCGCCGCGTCGTCGAAGATGGTCGTCTCCGAGCGCGTCGGCGCGAAGTAGTGGCTCGCCCCCTGCTTCCAGCCGTAGTAGGCGATCTCGTGCATCCACTGGTAGTCGCTGCGGCCCAGCGTGAAGTGGTTCTTGACCCACGTCAGCTCCTGCTTGGGCGGGATGCCGCACTCCTCGAGGGCCGCGAAGACCGCCGGCGCGTGCATGGCCGCCAGCCACACGTACCACGCGGCGCCGGGGCGCATGACGGAGACCCCCGAGCGGACGGAGTCCTCTATGAATCGCTGGAAGCTGGCCTCGTCGTCGAACTTGTCGTTCTGGATGACCTTGCGGTCGGTGCGCTGCTTCGCCAGCTTCGGGTCCCAGTTGCTGCTGTCGTTCTGGTGGTAGGCCACGTTGTAGGGTGGGTCGGTGAGCAGCAGGTCCGCCTGCCGGCTGCCCATGAGCCGCTCGACCTGCGCGGGGTCGGTGCTGTCGCCGCAGAGCAGGCGGTGCCGCCCCAGCACCCACAGGTCGCCGGGCTTGGTGCGCGGCTCCTCCGGGACCTCGGGGACGTCCTCGTCCAGGTCCTCGGGCAGCGGCTCCAGCAGCTCGTCCACGTCGAAGCCGTAGGCGCCCCAGTCGAACTCGGGGAGGGCGTCCAGCTCGGCCTGCAGCACCTCGAGGTCGAAGCCCGAGGTCAGCGTGGTCTGGTTGTGCACGTGCACATATGCCCTGCGCTGCGCGTCGCTGAGGTGGTCGAGGGCTATGGTGGGCAGCTCGGTCATGCCCAGCCGCTCCGCCGCGAGGACGCGCCCATGGCCCTCCACGATGACCGGCTCGCCGTCGGGCGCGTGCCACACGCCCACGGGGTCGTTGAAGCCGAACTCCGCTATGGACGCCGCTATCTGCTCGATCTGCTCGTCAGGGTGCTCCTTTGCGTTGCCGGCGTAGGGCACCAGCTCCTCGATGGGCGTCATGGTCATGCGAAGCTCGGGCATCGTCCCTCCAAAAGACAAAGGATTGTAGCGAGGGCGGCCAAGGGAAAACGAGACCACCCAGTCGGAACGCTTGATTTGGTGTGTGAGCCCTGCGACCTCTGAGCGGGCCGCCGGGGGCGGCGG
>CAMPCT010000142.1 GCA_946647055.1 uncultured Atopobium sp.
GCCCCCTCCGCCCCGGTACAGGTCGCTTTTCCGGAGCCGTACCCGGTACAGGTCGCAAATCCGGAGCCGTACCCGGCCCAAAATGCACAAAATGGGCTACTCGGAGACGTTCGCCTGAATCGCCACGAGGAAGATGGTGGCCACCATGAGGATCAGGCCAGCCCAGTCGGCCCATGAGAAGGCCGTTCCCAGCCAGAGGGCAGTGATGACCGTGGCGCTCACCGGCTCCGCAGCCCCAAGCATGTTGCCCCACAGCGGCCCCACGATCGAGATGCCATGGAGGAAGAGCCCGTAGGCGGCGAAGGTACCCACCAGGATGGCTATGGCCAGAACGACAAGACCGACGAAGCTGAAGCTGGGCACGCCTGACGGGATGGTCCCGTTTGCCGTGCAGACGACGATGCCTGTGAGGCCACCCACGAGCATGCCGACGCCCGTCACCGCAAAACTGCCATAGCGGACGAAGAGCGGCTTGGGGTACATGGTGTAGAACGTCGCCGCCGCCGCCGTCGCAATGCCAAGGAGCAGGCCCGGCAGCGGCATGTGGATGGCGGTGGGGTCTCCGTGCGTGGCAATGAGGAAGGTCGCGACAAGGGCGCAGGCGAGGGCCGAGACCTCGAGCCCACGGGGCAGCCGCCGCCCGACCATGCAGGCGATGGCCAACACGAAGACGATGTTGAGGCTCTGGAGCACGGTAGCGGTGCCCGCGTTGGTGTACGAGATGGTCGCCGCATAGACGGTCGAGTTGAGGTACAGGCCAAACGAGCCAAAGACGAGCAGGCGTCGACGCGTGTCGGCGTCCGAGAGCATCTCGCGAAGCGTGTCCCTGCGCGTGGCCAGCAGGACCACCAAAAAGACCAGGCCAGCACCGAGCTGGCGGAAGGCGGTGAGCAGCAGGGCGTCAATCTCGGTGGAAGAGAAGAGGTACTGGATGCACGTCCCCGAGAAGCCCCAGGCGATGGCACCTGCGAGCGTCGCGAGGATGCCTCGCGCCATGCGTCCCTGGTCCTGTTCCGTCATGCTACCCCCACCTCGTTTCCACGTTGGGAAAGCATAGCGCAAGGAGGTGGGGCACGCACCGCCATCAACCAATTCCCATCCTGCGGGGTAGAATGGAAGGGTTGAGACACCAGCGGAAGGAACAACCGTGTTCAAGAGCTTCATCACCAAGGTCATCAGCGTCTGCCTCTTCATCATGGGAGTATTGTTCGCCATCACCATCACCGTCCCAGAGAGCGACGGGAGCTTCGACTTTGGGTACATCCTCTTTGCCCTGGTCCTCGCCGCCCTCTTCATGGCTGCCGCCGTCGCCCTCTGGCGCTGGGGAAGCAAGGGGAAGGAGCACAACCCCTACGCCTACAACCCCGGACCCACCGCATACCAGCCACCCACCGGCACCGGGATGCCCTACGTCACGCCATCCCCCACGCCCGTCACCACCGTCACCCCCGTGGTAGCGGCTCCTGCGGCACAGAAGGCGTCCCCCTCGACCGCACCCGACCCCCTCGAGAGGCTCCTGTCGCGTGCGAGCGACCTCTACCCCGCCCTCAAGGACTTCGTCCGTCACGACCGCGCGGGCAACCACGATTCCGCGATGTCCCATGCCGCGGCGACGCTCCTCGCCTCTGGCGGGCTGCTTGACTGGGATCCCACGCCCAACGCCTCCATGACCAAGCTCTCGCGCACGGGCAAGTTCTGGACCAGCCTCAGGGACGACGAGGTCACCACGGACGACTACCACCGCATCGTCTCCGTCGAGACGGCCCTCAATGTCGCCCAGATGCTCGGCGCCGCCGGCATCGGCATGGATGAGCCCGATGACGCCATCCGCTCCAAGGCTCGCGACCGCATCCTCGCCAGCCTCGACGCCCCGCTTCCCGCTTGGGACCCCATGCCCGAGCTCTCGCTCGCCTACCCCGGCCTTGCCCCACAGGACACCCCGGGCGAGTGGCTCGAGCGCATGGGACTCTCCTTCTATGCCGAGAACTACCCTGCCGACGTGCGCGTCGTCTTCGAGATGGCGAGCAACGTCGCCGAGGGCGTGACCTGCGTCTCCGTGGAGCTCCCCTCCCCCGAGGTGTTCGCATCCGCCTCGGACGACCACGTCGAGCGCGTGTCGATTGCCCGCACCTACTCGCTCAGGCTCTGCCTCCTCATGGCGCGCATGGCGTTCGCCGCCTGCGACAAGGTGCGCCGCGTCGTGGTGAACGGGCATCTCCACGACGGCACCGTGACGCTCCTCTCGGTCGACGTCGACCGCACCGCACTCGAGCGTATCTCCCCCGCCGCTGCCAGCGACGCGGTCACGCGCGGCGGCTTCCCGCAGGACCCCTCGATCAGCGCCAGCTTCGACACCACGGGATGGTTCGTCGAGGTCGTGCCCGCGCTCACCCTCGACAGCGAACCGGTCTCTGCGGTGTCGCGCTTCGAGCCGCTCGAGCTCGACGGGCGGCCCTGCCCCGAGGCGATGCAGCGCGCCTGCGGCGCACGCGTCATGTCCGACCTCGGCATCAACGAGAACGCCGGCCGCCTCGCCGCCCTCAACAAGCTCCTCCCCGACCTCAAGGGGACGACGGGTGACGTGGTCTCGCGCATCGTCGCCCTACGCGACGCCTCCGACGGCGACCTCACGGTGGCCGAGGCCTGCGAGCGGACGAGCAACGCCCTCGTCGAGGGCACGCTTGACGTGACCGACACCGACCAGATCGCCCGGACCTTCATGGACGGTTCGGCGCTCGACCGCGCAGTCGAGCGGGCGAACGAGATGACCGACGTCCCCGAGGGGGAGGTCCCCCGCCTCGAGGAGGCCCTTGCCCTGCTCGAGGAGACGCTAGCTCCCATCGAGCAGGTCGGCGCCTATCTCGACGACCCGTCGACCGTCTACCGCTACTTTGGCTCGATTGCCGAGCGTATCCGCTTCAACTGCGACATCGACGACCACGCGCGCACCGTCCGCCTGGTCCCCGACTCCTACTTCAGGGCCCACATCCTGTGCGCGCGCTTCCTCAACTCGCTCGAGCGCTTTGACGAGGCACTCGAGCACGGCCTCGTCGTCCAGCGCATCGCACCGGCCTCGACGGACGCCGCACTCGTCGTGGTGAGGACCCTCGAGGACCAGTCGCGCACCTACGAGGCCGCCGACCTCCTCATCGAGACCCTCAAGAAGACCGCCACCGCCCGCGATGCGGCGCTGTGTCACTATCGCCTCGCCTACATGGAGTGGAAGCTCGGGCGCAACGACCTCGCCGTGGCCTGCTACCAGCGCGCCCTTCGCTGGAACACCGACATCGCGGGCCAGGCGCGCATCGAGCTCGACGACCTGCTCGAGAGCAATCCCGAGCTCAAGCGCCTCACCGACGAGGAGGCCGTCGAGGCGCTCAACGCAGCGGAAATCCCCATCGGGGGTTCGCGCGCCGTCTCCGACAGCACGCTCGCCGCAGCCATCACCTGCATCGACAACGGCGCCTTCAGGGCTGCCCGGCCCCTCATGAGCATCGAGTACGAGCTGGTGCGCGACGACACCCTGGTGAACGTCTACCGCTCGCTCATCCCCTACGACTGAGGACGTTGCGAGTAGCCCCTCTCGCCCTCACGCCCAGCCGATCCTCTCGTGGTCGAGCCACCAGGCATCGACCGCAGCCACAAGCTGTTCGGGGGAGCCGTCGTTCTGGAAGACGGTGTCGGCATGCGCCACGAGCCATTCGTCCGTCGGCTGGTTTGCTGCGCGCGCGTCAAAGTCAACCGCATCCATGCCGCGGCAAACGGCCCTCTCGCGACGCACGTCGATGGGGCAGGTGACCACCACGACCTCGTCGGCGAGGTCGAGCCACTGCTGCGCGCGGTCAAGTACCTGCACCTCGACGACACAGACCCTCGGCATGCTGGGGGCACATCCCACCTCGCACAGGACCTGGGCCAGGCGGTCCATGATCGCCGGGACCTCGAGCTCCTCGAGACGCGCGAGGCGCATCGGGTCAGAGAAGACACGGCTCGCGAGGAGCCTCCTGTCGAGCTCGCCCGTCTCGGGGTCGATGAGGTCCTCCCCAAACTCGGCCACGACGTCGTCGAGGACGGGACTTCCCGGCGAGAGCACCTCGCGCGAGACGGCATCGAGGTCGACGCGCCAGGCACCGAGCTCCACCATGCGCTTGGCCACGGTTGACTTCCCCGAGGCGATGCCCCCGGAGAGGAAGACGGTGTAGGGCATGGCCATGGAAGCCTCCTTGGGACGGAATCGACGCCCATCCACTTTACCCCACTGGGGCGCCCGCAGGGAGCCGTCGGGGCCACATTTGTTAACTCTTGGGCATCGGGTGGCCCAGAATGGGCCATTACCTGCATAGACAGGGGCCTTTTGGGTAGATACTTGGAATCGATGGCAATTTGGCCCACCTTCTAGAAAGGAACCGCAATGAAGCAGATCGACCAGAACGAGAGGGGCATGCTCCTGAGCTCGCTCGTCTCCTCCCTCTCCCGCCGCTCCTTCCTCAAGGGCACCGCGGGCATGGCCGCGCTCGTCAGCGCTGCCGCCCTCGCCGGCTGCGGCGGCTCCGATGACGGCGGCAGTGACGGTGCTGATGGCGGAGAGAACATCATCCGCTTTGGCGTCGCCAAGCCCGATGCCTCCTTCGACACCCAGACCACCTCGACCACCATCGGCATCTCCGAGAACGTGACCGAGGGCCTCTATGAGCTCGACCCCACCACCAACGAGGTCAAGCCCGTTGTCGCCGCCGCCCTGCCCACCGTCTCCGAGGACGGCCTCACCTATGAGATCGAGCTCAACGAGGGCATCAAGTTCCACGACGGCTCCGTCCTCACCGCCGAGGACGTCAAGTTCACCTTCGAGCGCCTCGTCTCCATCAACGCCGAGGCCGACTCCTTCACCAAGATCGTGGGCTTCGACGCGCTCGCCAACGGCGAGACCGACCAGCTCGAGGGCCTCCAGGTCGTCGACGACACCCACATCGTCTTCACGCTCTCCGAGCCCCACTCCTCGTTCCTTCGCCTGCTCTGCCAGTTCTACGCCAACATCTATCCCAAGGCCGGCGTCGAGGCCGCGGGTGAGGACTGGGGCATCTCGACCGGTCCCGACTACACCACCTTCTTTGGCTGCGGCCCCTTCTTCATCGAGGACAACGACGGCGTGAGCTTCGTGCGCCTCGCCGCCTTCGACGACTACCATGCCGGCCGTCCCGCCATCGACGCGGTCGAGATCAGCTACGTCTCCGACGACAGCACCCTCATGAACATGTACGTCAACGGCGACCTCGACGTCGTGTTCGTCCCCAAGGACCTCCTTGCCCAGTACACCACCGACGAGACCGTCGGCCCCGAGATCGTCAACTACACGCCCTGCGCCACGCAGTTCGTGAACCTCAACCTCCAGAACGGTCCCGCCGAGTTCCAGGACCAGCGCGTCCGCGAGGCCCTGTCGCTCGCCATCGACCGCCCGACCCTGTGCGCCACCGTCCTCGAGGGTGCCGCCGCCCCGTGCTCCTGCTTCATCCCCAGCACCGTCAACGGCCATGACGCCTCCCTCGAGGTCTTCGAGTTCAACCCCGACAAGGCCATCGAGCTCCTCGGCGAAGCCGGCGTGAGCGGCCTCACCTTCGACTTCCCGGTGCGCAAGCGCGACGAGCTGGTCGCCCAGGTCCTCGCCTCCAACTGGGCTGACGTGGGCGTCACCGCCAACGTCTCGGTCATCGAGGACCAGGACTGGTCCACCAAGCGCGGCAACGGCGAGATCCAGGCCACCACGGTCACCTG
>CAMPCT010000143.1 GCA_946647055.1 uncultured Atopobium sp.
CACCCATGACGCCGTCCACGTAGCCGCACTCGACCAGGCGCTGCATGGCATGGCGTGCGTCGGCGTCAAAGGTGAAGGCAGGGCCCATGACCCACAGGATGTTGCCGTTCTCCCGATCATATTCGAGCAGCTCGACCAGCCGGTCGTAATCGCGCGCGTAGGATGTCTCGCGACTTCGGACGCTGCGGAAGGAGAAACGGTCCCCGCTTTCAACCTCATCCTGGACGAAGCCGTCGGCCCATACGAGGACGCCCTCCTCGCCATTCTCCGAGCGACCGAGCGCGACCTTGTCGCCCAGCTTGAGCTTGCGCTCGGGCACCACCTGGATGCGACCGTCCGGCTTCATGCGGATGACGTCATCCATTACGATGCCGTCGACAAGCACCCACTCGCCCGCGACCTTGAGGTACTCGGGGTGCATCGAGGTGGAGTGGAATCCGCGCGGGGCGATGCCCGGAGCCTCGACGGGCGCCCAGGTGGCGTCCGGCGCAAGGGCAAGGGCAGAAGCTGCGAAGTCGGGCTCACGGTAGTTCGGCAGCGAGAAGGTCACGGCTGTTCCTTTCGGGGAAGGTGAAGGCTCACCTACTATATCCCGACAAGGGGCACGCCACCGCAAAACGCAACCAAAGTGGAACACTCGCGGGCAGCACGACCTAGAAGAGCTGCAGGAACACCCATGCGAGGACGTAGCCGATGAGCCCACAGCCCGGAAAGGTGAGCACCCAGGTGAGCACCATGTCATAGGCGATGCCCCAGTCGACGTGCTTGGCCGACTTTGCCGCGCCCGCGCCCATGATCGCCGCCGTCTTGGTGTGGGTGGTCGAGACGGGCATGCCGCCAAAGGTCGCAAGCAGCAGGCTGATGCCCGCGCTGATCGAGGCCGCCGCCCCCTGGTACTTCTCGAGACGGACCATCTGCGTGCCCACGGTCTTGATGATCTTCTTGCCGCCCACCGCCGTGCCGACGGACATGATGATGGCGCAGGCAAGCATGAGCCACAGCGGATAGCCCCCGCCTGCGGTTGCCTTCGTCCCCAGCGCAAGGCCGACGGCGATGGTGGCAGTCGACATGAACTTCTGCCCGTCCTGGGCGCCGTGCATGAGCGCGCCAAACCCAGCGCCTACCACCTGCAGCCGACTCATGATGCGGTTCGCCGTGCTGTACCTGGTGTCGGCAAAGATGTGACGTATGGCCTTGGTGAGGGCCCAGCCCAATGCGAGGCCCAGTACCGTCGAGAAGAGAAGGCCGTAGATGACCTTCACCCACTCGTTGAAGTTGATGCCGCTCGGCCCGCCCGAGACGGCGATGGCCGCGCCGGAGAGTCCCGCGATGAGCGCGTGGCTCTCGCTCGTGGGGATGCCAAAGGCCCAGGCGGCGACGCCCCAGACCACGATCGCCACCATGGCTGCCGAGAGCGCGACAAGGGCCGCATGGTCATCCCCGCCAAAGTCGACCATGCCGGAGATGGTGTCGGCGACGGCGGTCGACACCGCGACCGAGCCCGCCAGGCCAACGAAGTTGCATGCGACGCTCAGCAGGATGGCGTCCCTGAAGCTGATCGAGCGCGTCCCCACGGCCTCGGCAATGGCGTTGGCGGCATCGGTCGAGCCGTTGACAAAGATGGTTGCCGCCACAAGCAGCATGGACAGCGCGAGCAACGGGTTCGTTCCCAAGGCGGCAAGGAACTCGGACAGCGAGGTCATCATGCCCTCCCCTCCTGACATGGCCCCTCATGGGGCTTGTCACGAGCGTAGGACTGGGCATTCGCATATGGGTTGAGCGAGGGTGAATCACCGTGACACGCACGTGAACTCGAACAGATGGGTTGCATGGAGGTGACCCTTTGTGACACGAGGGTGAACTCTCGCCAGCAAGGACCCCTCGCTGGGCTTCGCCTGCCAGGGAGGCCTCGGTTTCGGGCATCATGTCCCATAGGAGGTGATCGGATGCCACGCATCCTTCTCGTCGAGGACGACAAGACCATCCAGATGACGCTCGAGTTCGCGCTCACACGCGCCGACTACGAGGTGACGTCGGTCTCCGACGGCGTCTCCGCCCTCGAGGCGGCACACCTGACCAGCCCCGACCTCATCCTGCTCGACATCATGCTGCCGCGACTCCCGGGAACCGAGGTCGCGCGCACGCTGCGGGCGGAAGGCAGCAACGTCCCCATCATCATGCTCACCGCCCTCGATCGCGACGAGGACAAGGTCGCCGGACTCGATTCCGGCGCGGACGACTACATGACCAAGCCCTTCTCGACCACCGAGCTGCTCGCACGCATCAGGGCCAACCTGCGGAGGGCAACGCGCGAGGGCCAGCGCTCGGACCCCATCATCGAGGCGGGGCAGCTTCGCATCGACACCCAGGCCGCACGCGTGACGGTCGGGGGCGAGCCCGTCCGCCTGCGGTCGAAGGAGTACGCGCTGCTGGTGGCCCTCGCCACGCACCACGGGGCGCTCTGCTCGCGCCAGTGGCTCACCCAGGAGGTATGGGCGGAGACCTTCCTCCCCACCTCACGCACCATCGACACGCACGTCAGACGCCTGCGCCAGGCCATCGAGCGCGACGGCTGGACCTACATCCAGACCGAGCGTGGCATGGGCTACAGATTCGAGGCACGCCAGGGGGATGAGCTCGCATGACCCCCGTCGCCAGTCCTCGCGACCGGGGCGGATGGTGGACGACCCTGCTTCGCGGGTACGTGATCGTCGTGCTCCTGCTCGCCGCCGTATGGGCCTTCTCGGTGATGGGCCCCATGAGCAGCGCGCTCGAGGAGAGCCAGCAGAACGGGCTCGTCTCGGTGGCGCGGACGGCCAGCGTCGCGCTCGAGACCAGCGAGCTTCCCGCCGAGACGGTCATCGACAAGATTGCCGCAGACGACAACCTACGCCTCACGCTCGTCTCGGAGACGGGCGAGGTGCTCGCCGAGAGCACGGACTCTGGCATGACGAACCATGCGAGCCGGCCCGAGGTCATCGCAGCCCTCGCCGGAGAGGTCGGCTACGACCGGCGTCTCTCCGAGACGGACGGCATCGAGTACCTCTATGCCGCCATCCCCTGCGAATACGAGGGCAGCACCTGCGTCCTTCGCGTGAGCATGCCCGTCTCGCAGGCACACGAGGACCTCTCCCGCCTGCGCTGGACCAGCATCGTCCTGCTCGTCGCGTCGACCGTCCTCGCAGCAGGTGCCGCCTGGCTCATGGCGAGGCGCGCCGCCGTGCCCGTCGACCGTCTCGAGCGGGTCCGCACCGACTTCGTCGCCAATGCGAGCCACGAGCTCAAGACCCCCGTCGCAGGCATTCGCCTGCTCTCCGAGTCCATCGAGGCGACGAGCGGGGACGGTGACCTCGAGGCGACGAAGGCGTTCTCGGGGCGTCTCTCCAAGGAGGTCACGCGTCTGCAGAGCCTCGTCACCGACCTCATGGACCTCTCGCGGCTTGAGGACGAGTTCCGGTCCCCCAACGCGGCGGCAACCTGCGACCTCGCGGGCATCGTGGCCACCGCAGTCGAGTCGCGCCTTCCCAACGTGCGCGAGCATGGGTTGACGCTCGAGCTGGACGAGTCGCATTGGGAGACGGGCGGCAGAGCCCGCATCTCGGCCGCCGACGCGACGCTCGTGGTGGACAACCTCATCGACAACGCCATCGCCTACACGGAGGAGGGGGTGGTCTCCGTACTGCTCGCGACAGAGGGTCACGACGCGGTGCTTCGCGTCGCGGACACCGGCATCGGGATCCCCGCCCGTGACCAGGAGCGCATCTTCGAGCGCTTCTACCGCGTTGACAAGGCTCGCTCGCGCGAGGAGGGCGGCACGGGCCTGGGCCTCGCGCTCGTCCGGCATGCCGTCGACCGCGCGGGAGGCAGCATCTTGGTCGAGAGCGAGCTGGGCGTCGGCTCGACCTTCACGGTCTCGCTCCCCCTCGCCTAACCATCGGGGGATATATCCCTAGTGGTTAGAAGTCACAGCTCCTCGGCGAGGTAGCGGCCGGTCACGCTGGCAGGGCAGGCGGCGACGTCCTCGGGCGTGCCGGCGCACACGATGCGACCGCCAGCCTCTCCCCCACCGGGCCCCATGTCGATGACCCAGTCGGCGTTGGCGATCATGTCGAGGTCATGCTCGATGACCACCACCGTGGCACCGTTCTCGATGAGGCGCTGGAGCACCCCCAGGAGCACCTCGACGTCGAGCGGGTGCAGGCCGATGGTGGGCTCGTCGAAGACGAAGAGGGCGTCGCGCTGGTCGCGGCCCATCTCGCTCGCCAGCTTGAGGCGCTGGGCCTCACCACCAGACAGGGCCGGCGTGGCCTCGCCCAACGTGAGGTAGCCCAGGCCCAGGTCGGAGAGGACCTGGAGCTTGGCACGGGCGGGACGCACGTCACGAACGGCATCGAGGGCCTCGTCGACCGTCATGGCCATGAGCTGCGGCAGCGAGAGGCCTCCGCCCTCCGCCCCCTTGGGCGTGCGCGGCACCCGCCAGGCATCCGGTGCGTAGCGCGAGCCCCGGCAGTCGGGGCACACGATGTCCACGTCGGGAAGGAACTGCACGTCGAGCGATATCTGGCCCGTGCCATCGCAGGTGGGGCAGCGGAGCTTGCCCGTGTTGTACGAGAAGGCGCCCGCCTTGAGGCCCGCCTCCTTGGCCGCAGGGGTCGCCGCATAGGCGCGGCGCAGGTCGTCGAGGACGCCCGAGTAGGTGGCCACCGTCGAGCGCACGTTGGCGCCGATGGGCGTCGAGTCGATGAGGTTGGCGCGACGTATGCCCTCGGCCGCGACCTCGCGCACGTGGGACGGCAGGCGCTCGCCCGCAATGTGCGCCTTGAGCGCGGGGACCAGCCCCTCGAGCACCATCGTGGTCTTGCCCGAGCCCGACACGCCCGTCACGCAGGTGAGGCACCCCCTCGGGACATCCACCACGAGCGGCCGCACGGTGTGGATGGCACCGGTCTCCATATGAATGACGCCCTGCTCAAAGACGTCCTCCGCCGCCACGCGCCTACGCACGCGGACGGCCTTCTCGCCCGTGAGGTACGGCGCGATGCGCGAGGCGGGCGTGGCGCCGACCTCCTCGACCGTGCCCTGGGCGATGACCGTGCCGCCCTCGGCACCCGAGCCGGGACCGATCTCGATGAGGTGGTCGGCATGACGCAGGACCCGCACGTCATGGTCGACCACCACGACGGAGTTGCCGTCGGCCAGAAGGTCGTCCATGACGCCGAGCAGGCCGTCGACGTTGGAGGGATGCAGGCCGATCGAGGGCTCGTCGAGGACGTAGAGCACGCCACAGGTGCGATTGCGGACGGCACGGCTCATCTGCACGCGTTGCCGCTCTCCCGTGGAGAGCGTCGCGCCGGCACGCGAGAGCTGCAGGTAGCCCAGGCCCAGCTGCTGGAGGCGCGCCGCCGGCTCGGTCATCGAGGCCAGGATCGTCCTCGCCATCGGCCGCAGCTCCTCGGGAAGCCGCCCCGGAACCGTCGCGACCCACGAGACCAGCTCGTCGAGCGTGAGGTCCGTGACCTGGGCCAGGCTCATCTCGCCGATGAGGGCGCCACGGGCACGCTCGTTCATGCGTGACCCGCCGCAGTCGGGGCAGACGTCCTCGTGCAGGAACTTCGCCACGCGCTTGAGGCCCTTCTCGTCCTTGACCTTGGCCAGCGCGTTCTCCACCGAGTAGACCGCGTTGAAGTACGTGAAGTCCATCTCGGCGAAGTTGTCGCCCTTCTTGGAGTGGTAGATGATGTGGCGCTTCTCGGCGGGACCGTG
>CAMPCT010000144.1 GCA_946647055.1 uncultured Atopobium sp.
TGTCCATGGAGTTCTTCGCGTGGCCGTGGTGCGAGGGCTTCTTTGGCCCCGACACCAAGAAGTACCTCTTCAGCCACCTCTCGGGCGGCGTGACCTTCATTCCCTACGGCACGATGGTCGACCACTTCCAGCACATCGTGTACGAGCGCCCCGAGATGACGCCCGCCGAGCGGCACGCCGTCTGGAAGGAGCTGCTCGGAACCTACATGCCCTGGATCCGCCTTGACGGCGACATCCCGTTCTACGCCGATGGCGAGGGCTGGCAGCGCCAGATGCACATCTATGAGGTGCCGTTCTACTACATCGACTACTGCCTGGCGCAGACCGTGGCCCTCGAGTTCTGGGCGATGATCCAGGAGGACCAGAGGAACGCCTGGGAGCACTACATGGCCTACACGAGCCAGGGTGGCTCCGTCACCTTCAAGGAGCTCCTGGCGAACGCCGGCCTGGTGAGCCCCTTCGACGAAGCCTGCCTGCGTGAGGCATGCGAGCGTGCGAGCATCTGGCTCGAGGCATGCGACCTCTCGGACATCGCATGAGCAAGAAGCGCAGGAAAGACGCTGGGGGCAAGCCCTCCACCCGCCCCTTCTGGCTGTACCTGGGCGGGGCGTTCGCCTGCCTGATCGCGGCGGGCTGCATTCCGGCACCCGGCATGGACAATGCGCCGTACGTGCTGCTTCCCTATGTGGTGGCGGTCGTCGCGGCAGGCCTCTCCGCCTCCCGGATGCTGGGGGCGTCGCTCTGGAGGGTCAAGCCCGAGCAGCTCGAGGAGCAGGAGGGGGCTCGCACCCAGAGCGTGGGGCAGCGGCTGTTCGTGGCACTCGTCGCCTGCATCGCCTGTGCCGTGGGGGCCCTGTTCCACCTGCTCACCAACGGCCTCGACGTCAGCTTTGGCTATTCAGGCACGACCGGCGGCGCTGCGTACTCGGTGGGGCACATCCTGCTCGTCCTTGCTGCTGCCCTCTGCTTCGCCCGTGCGCGGCAGGAGTGCACCCACGCATAAGAACTCGTCGACCAATCGATGCGTTCTCTCCCCGCCCGCATGAGAGCTCGTCGACCAATCGAGGCGTTCTCGCACCTGCCTGTTCCAGACGAGCCCCTCGGGAGCAGGCCCCGCAGGGCCGCGTGCTATGATGGCTGGGTTGTCAATCCAAATTCAGGAGGATCGCATCCATGAGCAAGCGTCGCAGCTAACTAGATAAGCAGCTCCCCATCCCCACAATCTAGTTGGAGGCACCCCCTCATGGAAACCGTTTCCCCGCACGGCGCGATGGCGCCCAAGACCCCCGAACCAAAGCTCTGGACACGCGACTTCACGCTCGTGACGCTCGCGACCATCCTTGGTGCTGCCGGTGGCATCGCCGGAGAGTTTGCGCTCTCGTTCTTCGTCTTCGACGAGACGGGCTCCACGCTCGCCTCGGCACTCGTCATAGCCATCACGCTCTTCCCCCACACGCTCGTGCCCCTGGTGGTATCCCCCTTCATGGACCGTCTGCCCCGCAAGGCGTTCCTCGTGGGTGGTGACCTCGTCTGCGGCCTCGCGTATGTGGCCCTCGGCTGCTGGCTCGCCTTCTTCGAGTTCTCCTACGTGGGATACCTGGTGGTCTCGCTGCTGCTCGCCTGCCTCGAGGCGATCGACGAGCTCGCATGGACCAGCCTCTATCCCGAGGTCATCCCGCTCGGTGCGGAGCAGAAGGGCTTTGCCGTCTCCTCCATGCTCTACACCACGCTTGCCGTCATCATGACGCCCTTTGCCGCGGTGCTGCTCGACACCATCGGCGTGCCACGCCTGCTCATGGCACAAGGCGGCCTCGCGGTCGCCGCTGCCCTCATCGAGAGCTTCGTCCGCGTCAAGGAACACGAACGGGAGCATCGGGAGGAAGGCGGCCTCTCCCTGTGGTTCGCCGACATCCGCGAGTCGCTTCGCTGGCTCAAGGACGAGCGGGGCATGCGCGGCCTGATGGGCTACCAAGCCATCTCCAATGGCCTTGCCTGCGGGTACTCGCCCATCCTCATCGCGTTCTTCCGCACCACGCCGGGCTTCTCGGCCGCCATGTACGCGTTCTTCTCCGTTGCGGAGTTCGCCGGGCGAACGCTGGGAAGCACCATCCAGTACAAGGTCAAGGTGCCTCGAGAGAGACGCTTTGGCCTGTGCCTGTTCGTGTACCTGTTCTACGACGTGATGGACGCGATCCTGCTGTGGCTTCCCTACCCGTTCATGCTCGCAAATCGTGCGGCCTGCGGCTTCTTGGGCAGCAACAGCCTGATCCTGCGCGAGTCAGCCACGCAGCGCTATATCCCCGAGCACATGCGCTCGCGCGTGAACGCATTCGCAGGCGCCTACATCTCCGCCGCCTGCTGTGTGTTCTCCCTGCTCGTGGGTGCCCTCGGAGAGGTTCTCGACTATCGCGTGTGCGTCGCAATCTGCGGTGTTGTGAGCATCGTTGCCGCCCTCGCCTTCGTCTGGCACAGGCGCGACGACGTCCGCAGGATTTTCGAGGTCACCACGTGACAGGATGGCCTTCCCCTGCCACGCCTGTCATAGGGCCTACCTTTGGTCAAATCATACGCAAACGTTTCCGCTCGCGCTTCTTTGGCACCATTTAATCTGGTAAAGTTTGCCTAACTGCACCAAAGGGGTGTGTTTCCCGAAAGGAAGGGATATTACCATGGACAAGCTCACTCGTAGGAACTTCCTCAAGGCCGCTGGCGTCACCAGCGCCGCTGGCCTGCTTGCCGCTTGTGGCAACGGCGGCTCCGAGGAGCCGGCCGCCGACGGCGGCGAGGAAGGCGGCGAAGAGGGCGGCGAGGAGGCCCCCGCAGGTGGCGACACCCCAATGGTCGTCGGCTACTCCCCGTTCTCCAGCAAGTTCTCCCCGTACTTCGCCGAGACCGCCTACGACCAGGACGCCCAGAACATGACGCAGGTCGCCCTCATCCCCACCGACCGCCTTGGCCAGATCGTCTACAACGGCATCGACGGTGAGACCATCGAGTTCAACGGGACCGACTACACCTACTATGGCCCCGCCAACGTCACCGTCACCGAGAATGCCGACGGCACCGTCGACTACGACATCCAGCTGCGCGAGGACATCGTCTTCTCCGACGGCGAGCCCATGACCATCGACGACGTCATCTTCAACATGTACGCGCTGCTCGACCCCACGTATGACGGCTCCTCCACGCTGTACGCCATGCCCATCAAGGGCAAGGACGAGTACCGCTCCGGCATGGACACCCTCGGCAACCTCATCGTCGCCGCCGGCCCCGACAACACCGACTTCACCTTCTGGACCGAGGAGCAGCAGACCACCTTCTGGACCAACGCCAAGGCTGCCGCCGAGGCCATCGCCCAGGAGATCGTCGACTACTGCAAGGCAGCCGGCTACAACGCCGAGGACGACCCCATCGAGGCCTGCGCTGCCAACTGGGGCTTCGAGCTTCCCGAGGGCGCCACGATCGAGGACTTCGGCGCCACGATGATGGAGGCCTATGGCAATGACATCGCCGCCCTCGTCGGCACCGAGAGCGCCGGTTCCTCCATCACCGACGTCTTCCCCGGCTGGGACGAGTACATCGTCGGCGTCGAGACCGGCGAAGCCGCGCCCAACGTCGCCGGCATCGTCAAGACTGGCGACTACAGCATGCGCGTGACCACCGACCAGGTCGACGCCTCCATGATCTACCAGCTCGGCATCAACATCGCCCCGCTGCACTACTACGGCGACAAGGCCCTCTTCGACTATGACAACAACTCCTTCGGCTTCCCCAAGGGCGACCTCTCGCTCCTGCGCGCCAAGACGACCGAGCCCATGGGCGCCGGCCCCTACAAGTTCATCAAGTTCGAGAACGCCGTCATCAACTTCGAGGCCAACGACACCTACTTCAAGGGCGCTCCCAAGACCAAGTACGTCCAGTTCCGCGAGATGCAGGACGTCGACAAGCTCAACGGCGTCGTGACCGGCACCGTCGACATCACCGACCCGTCCTGGTCCAAGGCCAAGGCCGAGGAGGTCGCACAGGCCAACGGCGGCGAGATCACCGGCCCCGTCGTCACCACGAGCCTCGTCGACAACCTGGGCTACGGCTACATCGCCATGAACTCCCACAACGTCTCCGTTGGTGGCGAGCCGGGCTCCGATGCCTCCAAGAACTTCCGCAAGGGCTTCGCGACCATCTTCTCCGTCTACCGTGACGTCGCCATCGACTCCTACTACGGCGACGGCGCCATCGTCATCAACTACCCGCTGACCAGCACCTCCTGGGCCGCCCCCCAGCCCACCGACGACGGCTACAAGGTCGCCTTCGCCCAGGACGTCAACGGCAACGACATCTACACCTCCGACATGAGCACCGACGACAAGTACGCCGCCGCCAAGCAGGCCGCCCTCGGCTTCTTCGAGGCCGCTGGCTGCACCGTCGCTGACGGCAAGATCACCGCTGCCCCCGACGGCGCCAAGCTTGAGTACGAGGTCCTGATCCCCGCCGACGGCACCGGCGACCACCCCGCGTTCATGGTCCTCACCGAGGCCAAGAACGCCCTCGCCGAGATCGGCATCAACCTCATCGTCAACGACCTCTCCGACTCCTCCGAGCTCTGGACCAAGCTCGAGGCCGGCCAGGCCGAGATGTGGTGCGCCGCTTGGGGCGCCGCCATCGACCCCGACCTCACCCAGGTCTACTACTCCGACATCGCCAACGGCGGCAAGGAGGCTGGCGGCTCCAACTACATGTACCAGATCGAGGATCCCGAGCTTGACGAGCTCATCTTCGAGTCCCGCCACTCCACCGACCAGGAGTACCGTAAGCAGGTCTTCTTCGCTTGCTTCGACATCATCCTCGACTGGGCCGTCGAGATTCCCACGTACCAGCGCTCCAACGCGATCATCTTCTCGACCGAGCGCGTCAACATCGACACGGTCACCCCGGACATCACCACCTTCTACCCCTGGATGAGCGAGATCGAGAACATCGAGATGAACTAGTCTCCTGTTCGCATCTGGGATACTCCCTTTCTCGGAAAGGGAGTATCCCTTTTTATGCACACCCCATCTAAGGTGGTCAACCAATGAAAAAGTACATACTCAAGCGCCTGCTCATATCGGTGGTGATCCTCATCTTCGTGGCCTTCATCATCTATGTGCTCATGCGCTGCCTGCCCACGTCATACCTGGAGCAGGTCGCACGCCAGAAGTCCATGCAGCCCGGCTCCAAGAGCTTCGAGGAATGGATGGAGCAGCTCTCCGCGACCTACGGCATGGACAAGGGGATCATCCCCGGCTTCCTCTCGTGGTGCGGACGTGCCATCCGCGGCGACTTTGGCGACTCGTGGAAGTGGACCGTGCCGGTGACCCAGAAGTTCCAGGAGTCGGTCTGGATCAGCTTCGTCATGGGCGCCATCGCCTTCGTCTTCGAGATCATCATCGCCATCCCGCTGGGCATCATCGCCGCCACAAAGCAGTACTCCTGGGTCGACAACACCATCACGGTGGTCGCCCTCGCCTGTTACTCGCTGCCCACGTTCTTCTTCGCGTCCCTGCTCAAGCTGGTGTTCTGCGTGCACTTGGGCTGGTTTGACCTGGGAGGCCTCATCGGGCGAAACTACGAGCAGCTCTCGTCGGTGGGGCAGCTCCTCGACAAGGGACACCACCTGGTGCTGCCCATCGTGACGCTCGTTGTCATCTCGATCGGCTCCCTCATGCGCTACACGCGCACCAACATGCTCGAGGTGCTCAACGCCGACTACATCC
>CAMPCT010000145.1 GCA_946647055.1 uncultured Atopobium sp.
CTAGAACCTTATGTTTCCGCAGGATTCGCAAAAGTTTAGGTCGAATAGTGTACACTATTTGTGTCTAACGCTACGGGCCGACGGGGGCGTGACAAGGGCGTGGCTCAAGGCAGATTGCAAGTACGATTTGACATTTCCCGTCACTGTCCGAGGCAGACGAAAAGAGTTTCTGCCCTTTGTCCAACGGTCGCATTTGCCCAGTTAAAATGGGCTAGATGCGCTTGAGTGGGCGGATTGAGAAATGTCGTCCGCCCATTTTGTTCCCCGCCGATAATGAACCAATTCCCCTTAGTCATGATGATGTGTCTGCTCCCCTCCGCGGGGGACGATTGTTGCGACTACCAAGCGTTTTTAACAGCGAATATGGAGGGGGAAGAAATGGCAAAGACGATCACGAGAAGGCAGTTCCTCACCGCAGAGGGTGCCCTTGGCGCGGCAATGATGCTCGCGGGCTGCAGCGCCGACGCCCCCAGTGGCGGCGATGAGGGCGGCATCGGCCACCTCGACCCCGCCGACATGAAGATCGAGATGATCTCGACCGCTCCCGGCGAGGTCACCGCAATGCAGATCGACGTCATGGCTGCCTATGCTGCGGAGCACGGCGTCGGTGACTTCAGGGGCGAGTACTACGACACCAACGTCGCCAAGGAGGCCGAGCTCATCGAGAACGCCATCCAGCGCGGCGTCCACTGCATCATCATCTTCAACCAGAACGACATCGACTGCGCCGACAGCATGAACGCCGCCGTCGAGGCAGGCGTCCTCGTGATGCTCTACCTCACCAAGGTCGACTGCAACTACACGCTGTTCGTCGGCGAGGACAGCTACGCCGCAGGTCAGGTCCAGGGCGAGCTTGCTGGCAATTGGGCCCGCGAGAACCTGGTCGCCCAGGGCAAGGACGTCAACTTCGCAGCGAGCACCTTCTCCATCTCCTCCGCCGCCATCCAGCGCTTCGAGGGCTGCCGCGACAAGTTCATGGAGCTGGTCCCCGAGGCCAACTTCGTGGGCTCCTTCGAGGCCGCCTATCGTGAGGCCGGTATCGAGATGGGCGAGGACATCCTCCAGACCCACCCCGAGGTCAACGTCATCACGACCGTGAGCGACGACCCCTGCATCGGCGTCGTCGAGGCCTATCGCGCCGCCGGCAAGACGGGCGATGACGTCGCCATCTTCGGCCTTGACGGCATCCCCGTGATCCTGCGTGAGGTCGAGAAGAACGACCTGGTCAAGGGTACCGTCGAGACTCCGACCAACGGCGCTGGCATCGAGTTGCTCCAGGCCGCCATCGACATCCTCTCGGGCAACAGCGATCTCGAGATTGCTGCCCGCACCGAGCGCATCTGGGACAACACCCCCATCACCATCGACGACCTCGACAAGTACGAGGAGCTGCTCAACTACCACTACGAGGGTTAGCAAGAGCTCATCCGGAAACGGTTCAAGAGACAGGGCTGGTGCCTGTGGATGCCTTACGGCGACGCGGGCACCAGCCTTAGGGGTATGTTTGGGGGGAGAGAAAATGGCCGATCCCTTCGTCCAGGTTTCACACGTAAGCAAGTCGTTTGGTGGCGTGCATGCCCTGCGCGACGTCAGCGTCTCGTTCCTTCCCGGTGAGGTGCATGCACTGGTTGGCGAGAACGGCGCGGGCAAGTCGACGCTCATCAAGATGATCTCGGGATACGAGACCCCCGACTCGGGCGAGATCATGATTGGCGGGGTCTCCCACGAGAGCGTCACCGTCGCCGAGTCCATCGCCGCGGGCGTTGGCACCGTCTATCAGGACGCCCTGCTCGCGCCACACCTCTCGGTGGCCGAGAACGTCTTCATGGGCATGCTCCCCACGCGTCGGGGTCTTGTCGACAAGAAGCGCCTCAACGCCGACGCCAAGAAGGTCTTCGAGGGGCTTGGCATCGAGATGGACGTCACGGCGACCGTTGGCGACCTCGCGCTCTCGCAGCGCCAGTTCGTCTCCATCGCCCGCGCGCTGGCACGCGGGGCGACCATGCTCATCATGGACGAGCCCACCGCGGCGCTCGCCGAGGCGGATGCCGAGGTTCTGTTTGGCCTCGTGGCGCACCTTGCCAGGAGGGGGACGGCGGTCATCTACATCACGCACCGCCTCGAGGAGGTCACCCGCGTCGCCGACCGCGTCACCGCAATGCGCGACGGCAAGGTGGTCGCCACCCTCGAGCGCGCGGAGGTGACGCGCGAGGGGCTCGTGCGGCTCATCGCCGGCCGCGAGCTGGGCAGCGAGTTCCCGTCTCGCGAGAGCTCCGTGGGAGAGACCGTGTTCAGGGCGAGCGACCTCTCGGGCAAGGGCGTCAACGGCGTCTCCGTCGACATCCACGCCGGTGAGATCCTGGGCGTGTACGGCCTCATGGGCTCGGGTGCGAGCGAGCTGGGCAGGCTGCTCTATGGTGCGAGCAGGATCACGGGCGGAACGCTGACCTGCAACGATGTCGACGTCACCCGTCCAAGCCCCAGCGTGATGACCACGAAGGGCGTGGGCTACGTCCCCTCGGACCGCAAGAACGAGGCCATCCTCCCCACCTTGAGCGTTGGCGAGAACGTCACCGTCTCCGCCCTCTCGAAGCTCTGCCGCCCGTTCGTCGTCGACTCCCGGAGCGAGCAGAAGATGCAGGGCGATGCGATTGGCCGCCTGAGCATCAAGACGTCCTCGGCGTCGCAGCAGGTCACCAAGCTGTCGGGCGGCAGCCAGCAGAAGGTGGTCCTTGCCCGCTGGCTGGTCAACGACTCGAGCCTGCTCGTGCTCGACGAGCCGACGCAGGGCGTTGACGTCGGCGCCCGCTACGAGCTCTACGAGGCGATCACCGAGCTGTCCGGGCAGGGGGTGGCCATCGTGATGGTCTCCACCGACCTCCCGGAGCTCCTGGGAATGACCGACCGGATCCTCGTCATGTATGACGGCCAGCTTTCGGGAACCTTCGTCACGAGCGACTGCACGCAGGAGGAAATCGTCGCAGCCGCGTCAGGCATCGAGCGTTAGGAGCAACCAACATGGGTAAGACACTGCGCAGCCTCACCACCCCAATCCTCATCGTCGTGCTCATGGCGGTCTTCGCGTTCATCGAGCCGGTGTTCCTCTCCGTGGGCAACATCTTCAGCATGCTGCGCCAGGTCTCCATCCTGGGCATCGTCGCCGCAGGGATGACCTCCATCGTGCTGACGGGCGAGATCGACATCTCGGTTGGCTCGGTCGTCTCGTTCATCTCGTGCTGCGTGGGCCTGCTCATGGTCAGGCGCGGCGTGGACCCCGTGCTCGCGTGCCTCCTCGTCATTGCCTTCTCGACGGTGCTGATCATGATCAACTGCCTCATCATCCAGTTCACGGGCATGCCCTCCATGCTTGCCACGCTCGCCGCGATGAGCGTGTACTCGGGCCTTGCCCACCTTGTCACCCACGCCACCCCCGTCTCTGGCCTCCCCGACTCCTTCCGCATGCTCGGCCAGGGCTACCTTGGGCCCGTGCCCATCCCCATCATCATCGTCGCCATCGTGTACGTGACCATGGGCTTCATCCTCGAGAAGACCAAGATCGGCAGGGAGATCTACGCGGTGGGAAGCAACCGCGAGGCCGCCCGCCTCTCTGGCATCCCCGTCGGCAAGACCCTGCTCGTGACCGCCGCCATGTGCGGCGCCTTGGTGGGCCTCGCCGCGTGTGCGCAGACCTCGCGCCTCTTCGCCGGCTCTCCCACGGGCGGCCTCGGCCTCGAGATGGAGGCCCTGACCGCGGTCGTGGTCGGCGGCGTCTCGTTCGCCGGAGGCAAGGGCAAGATCGGTGGCGTCTTCCTGGGCGTCGTCCTCATGGGCGTCCTTAAGAACGGCCTGTCGATCATGGGCATGTCCTCGTACGTGCAGGACATCGTCAAGGGACTCGTGCTCCTCATCGTCGTGGGCCTGGACTGCTGGCAGTCGCGTCACGCCGTCGAGTAGGCGTGGGGTCATCCTTATCTCGACCGCTATGGCATGCCCGAGGAGATGGTTGGGCAGGCGCTGCTCTTCGTGAGCGACAAGAACACGTACTGCACGGGGCAGACCATCATCATCGACGGGGGCATGACCTCGACCCTCTAGGGGCCGGAATGGTACGTCCATCCATTTTTTTGCCACGTGAGAAAAGTTGCCCAAAAGTTTGGCTCGGGCTCATGTTTTGGGGCGGACATTCCTCGGGCTAGGATGCAGCGAAAGACGTCGATGCCCCCTGGAGCTCCCATGCCCAACGCGACACCCCTCACCGTACCTGCGGAAATAGATGCGAGGCAGATTGCGCTGCCCACGGGTGGCGCAGTCATCGACAAGGTTGTCCAGCAAGATCAAGACGCCCCGCACCTGGTGGCTGAGGGCCGCGTCCTTCCGGTCGATCCGGAAGCGCCCCCCATTCGCTTCAGGATCCTCCTTCCCGTGGGAGGGTGGAACGGCCGCCTGCTCCACGTGGGCTGCGGTGGCTTCGGGGGCGCCATCCCCTCCCTGGGCAACGACGGCGTCGGCTCCGAGATGTGGCGGGGGAGGCCCAGTCCCGTTGCGCAGGGCTACGTGGTCGTCGGCAGCGACTCCGGCCACCAGTACTGGCGGGAGGACGCCGCGACGCTCGCACGTCCGGACGCCGCCGACTTCTCGTCCAACCCCGAGGCGCTCGCCAACTTCGCGCACGAGTCGATTGCCAAGGTCCATGACGTCGCCGTCGAGCTCGCCTGCACCGCCTATGGCATGGTGCCCCGGCACTCCTACTTCGTGGGGACGTCCAACGGCGGCCGTGAGGCGCTTTTGGCTGCCCAGCGCTATCCCGAGCGCTTCGACGGGGTCATCGCGGGCTACCCAACCATCTACTGGGTGCCCATGGCACTCCTCTTCAACCATGTCGCCGACGTCGAGGAGGCGGTTGGCGCGGAAGGGTTCGTGGGACTGGACGACTGGCGTGCCGCGAACCATGTCCTGGACGACGCCCGTGCGCGTGGGCTCTCCGATGGCGCGACGCGCGACCTGCTGACGGACGTGCTGTGCCCCGCCCAGATGCGGGTCATCGACGCTGCCACGTCCGACCTGGATGTGTCGTTCCTGCACTACGAAGGCGCACGCTCCTATCCCGGCTTCGACGTCCTTGGAGGCGAGCCCCTGCGTGGCGACGAGACGTCCTCCGTCCCGGGTGGCCTCTCGTCCGCGCCCGGCATGCGTGACGGTCTGTTTGCCGGCTTTGGCAGGGCGGTCCTCTCGCGGCAGGTCCTGCTCGACCGTGATGTCGACGTCCGCCGCTTCTCCACGGCGGGACGCCTGCGCCTGCTGAGGAGGGCGTCCGCGCTCCTCGACGCGGCATCTCCCGACCTCGACGTGTTCGAGGCGCGCGGGGGGAAGGCGATTATCTACCACGGCACCTGCGACCCGGCGGTCAGCGTCAGGAGCTCGAAGCTCTACCTTGGCGCCCTCGCCGACCGCTACGGGCAGGGGAGGCTGGACGACTTCGCCCGCCTCTACGTGGTGGAGGGCCTTGGCCACGGAGCGGGCCCCCTCTGCATGGGTGCGGACCTCCTCGGGGTCCTCGACCGATGGGCGGACGAGCTTGGCACCCCGGACGCAATAGACGCAGAGGTTGTCGTGCCAGATGGGGAGACCCGGGGCGTGAGGCTGCACGCATTTTGCGGGGAGTCTCGCTGAGCTTGCCAACCCTGCCTTTGTCGTG